>NZ_LOYP01000055.1:0-208281 GCF_001526365.1 Burkholderia sp. MSMB1835 | reverse complement strand
ACATCAAGGACCCGACGCAGAACATCGTGTGGGTCACGCCCGAAGGCGGCGGCGGGCCGAATTACCCGAACATGTAAGCTGCCGGAGCGCACCGCCACGAGCGGCGCGTTTCGTTTGGTCACCACACACCGCCGCAAACGAAACGGGGCGCTGCATCACGCAGCGCCCCGCTTGCATTCATCGTTCGACGGTCGAGACGGCGCGTGCTGCGCCCCGCCCGCTCGTATCAGGTCGCGCTGCCGGCGATCTTCGGCGTCGGCGTCTCGACGTCGCCGCACTGCGCGCGGTGACGCAGCGCATGGTCGATCAGCACCAGCGCGAGCATCGATTCGGCGATCGGCGTCGCACGAATGCCAACGCACGGATCGTGGCGACCGAAGGTTTCGACCGTCGCCTCTTCACCGCTCTTCGTGATCGAGCGGCGCGGCGTGCGGATGCTCGACGTCGGCTTGATCGCGATCGACACGGTGATGTCCTGCCCCGTCGAAATCCCGCCGAGCACGCCGCCCGCGTGGTTGCCGACGAAGCCGGCCGGCGTCAGTTCGTCGCCGTGCACCGAGCCGCGCTGCGCGACGCTGTCGAAGCCCGCGCCGATCTCGACGCCCTTCACCGCGTTGATGCTCATCATCGCCTTCGCGATATCGGCATCGAGCCGGTCGAACACCGGTTCGCCCCAGCCGACCGGCACGCCCGACGCGACGACGTCGATGCGCGCGCCGATCGAATCGCCATCCTTGCGCAGCGCGTCCATGTACGCCTCGAGCTCCGGCACGACCGCCGCGTTCGGCGAGAAAAACGGGTTCTCGTGCACGTGCGACCAGTCGACGAACGGCACGTCGATTTCGCCGAGGCCGCTCATGTAGCCGCGCACCTCGACCCCGAAGCGCTCGCGCAGCCACTTCTTCGCGACCGCGCCGGCGCCGACGATCGGCGCGGTCAGGCGCGCGGACGAGCGGCCGCCGCCGCGGTAGTCGCGGATGCCGTATTTCTGCCAGTAGGTGTAGTCGGCGTGGCCGGGACGGAACGTCTCGACGATGTTGCCGTAATCCTTGCTGCGCTGGTCGGTGTTGCGGATCAGCAGCGCGATCGGCGTGCCGGTCGTCACGCCTTCGAACACGCCGGACAGGATCTCGACCTCGTCGGCCTCCTGCCGTTGCGTCACGTGCCGCGACGTGCCCGGCTTGCGGCGATCGAGCTCGACCTGGATGTCGGCTTCGGTCAGCCCCATCCCCGGCGGGCAGCCGTCGATCACGCAGCCGATCGCGGGACCGTGCGATTCGCCGAAGGTCGTGACAGTGAAAAGCGTGCCGAGGGTATTGCCGGACATGATGGAACCGCCCAAAGAGAAATGGGCAAACCGATGCGCTGCCGGGGCCGCAGGCAGGTCGATCGTTTGCCGGTCGAGAAAAGAGTAAACCGCTATTATGCCAGCCGTCCCGGACCCGCGGGCCGCCTGAGTGCCGGCCACGCGCAGGCTGCGTGCATGCGCGGCCCACGAAAGCGCGCCCGGACGCCCGCTCCAGCCTGGCCGCAGCCGAATGCCCGCGCGTTGCCGGTCGGGCGCCCGCCTACTTCCGCGCGCCGCGCAGCTCCGTCACCGCTGCCTGCAACGCCTCGGGCGTCGCCACCGACGCCGGGACCGGCTCGCCGACCGCCAGCGTCAGCCGGCTCATCACGCCGCGCTTGATGGGACGCGGCATCCGCGCATCGGTATGCCGCGAAAAATAGCTGCCCCACAGCCCGCGCAGTGCCATCGGGATCACCGGCGCCGGCGTGCGGTTCAGGATCTCGGTGATGCCGTGGTGGAACGTGTTGATGTCGCCCGTCTTCGTCAGCTTGCCCTCGGGGAAGATGCACACCAGTTCGCCGTCCTTCAGCGCGGCCTCGCACAGGTCGTACGCGCGCGCGAGCATCGCGGGGTCCTCGTGACGCGGCGCGATCGGGATCGCCTTCGCATGCCGGAATACCCAGCTCGCGAAACGCGTCTTGAAGATCCGGTGATCCATCACGAAACGAATCGGGCGCGGACTCGCGGCGGCCAGCACGAGCGCGTCGACGTAGCTGACGTGGTTGCACACGAGTACCGCAGCCCCTTCCGCCGGAATCCGCTCCGCGTGCACGAGGCGGATCCGGTAGAAGGTATGCACGAGCACCCACGCGACGAAGCGCAGCAGGAACTCGGGCACGAGCAGGTAGATATACGTCGCGACGACCACGTTCAGCAGCGCGGTGACGAGGAACAGTCCGGGAATGTCGACGCCCGCCTTGGTCAACCCCATCGCCATCACGGCCGACAGGATCATGAACAGCGCGTTCAGGATGTTGTTCGCGGCGATGATCCGCGCGCGGTGGGTCGGCGCGCTGCGGCTCTGGATCAGCGCGTACAGCGGCACGCTGTAGAAGCCGCCGAACATCGCCAGCAGGAACAGGTCGGCCAGGATGCGCCAGTGGCGCGCACCGGCCAGGAATTCGCCGACCGACAGCAGATGGCCGGGCGACGGCAGCGCGTGGCTCGCGAAATACAGCTCGATCGCGAACACGCTGATGCCGATCGAGCCGAGCGGCACGAGGCCGATCTCGACGCGCCGCTGCGACAGCCGCTCGCACAGCAGCGAACCGAGGCCGATGCCGACCGAGAACGTCGCGAGCAGGATCGTGACGACGTCGGGGCTCGCG
Source organism: Burkholderia sp. MSMB1835 (assembly GCF_001526365.1). Taxonomy (NCBI): domain Bacteria; kingdom Pseudomonadati; phylum Pseudomonadota; class Betaproteobacteria; order Burkholderiales; family Burkholderiaceae; genus Burkholderia; species Burkholderia sp. MSMB1835. Next base: position 205,605 of record NZ_LOYP01000055.1, on the reverse strand, counting down.
GACAGCACGTCCTTCGCGAAATTGAAGAACGACGTGAGGAACGTCGCGCCGACGAACCACAGCCACGAGATGCCGAGCAGGCTCAGGAACACCGTGCGGTTCTGGCGCGCGAGGCCGAGGTTGCGCCAGGTCTCGCTGACCGGGTTCCAGTTGATCACGAGGTCGGGCTGTGGCGCGGGCGTCGACGGCACGCGCTGCGCGACGAGCCGTCCGGCCAGCGCGATGACGACGACGCTCACCGCGAGCACGCGCTCGCCGCTGCCTTCGATGCCGGCCGCCGCGCCGCCGATGATCGTGCCGATCAGGATCGCGATGAACGTGCCCATCTCGACGAGACCGTTGCCGCCGACCAGCTCGTGTTCGCCGAGATGCTGCGGCAGGTACGAATACTTGACGGGCCCGAACAGCGTCGAGTGCATCCCCATCATGAACGTGCACAGATACAGCAGCGTCGCGCTGTGCGTGACGAAGCCAGCCGCGCCGACCACCATCAGCACGATCTCGAAGGACTTCACGAAGCGCGTGAGGGTCGCCTTGTCGTATTTGTCGGCGATCTGGCCGGACGTCGCCGAGAACAGCACGAACGGCAAAATGAAGATCGCGGAAATCAGGAACGCGGCCGTCTTCGCATCGACGCCGGAGAACCGCGCGGTGTGATACGTGACGAGCGACGTGAAGCCGATCTTGAAGACGTTGTCGTTCAGCGCGCCGAGGAACTGGGTCGTGAAGAACGGCGCGAAACGACGCTCGCGCAGCAGGTCGAACTGCGATGCGTGCGCGCGCCGTTCGTCGCGCCGCCCGGAAGTGGCTTGCGTGTGATCGCTCATGCGGAATACGCGCGCATCGTCTGGGCGAAGCTGCGCGGGCCTCGTGTTGTTGTCGTTGAAAAAAAGGCGGCGCAGGACAAACCTGCGCCGCCGCATGCCGGATGGCGGCGCCCATGCATCGAGGTGCCGGGCGCGGCAGGGTTCACGGCTTGTGCGCTTCGGCTTCCGATTCCGGCCAGTCGCGGATGTACGCCTTCAGCATCCGGTTCTCGAAGCTCTGCGCCTCGACGACCGTCTTCGCGACGTCGTAGAACGAAATGACGCCCATCAGCACCTTCTTGTCGAGCACCGGCATGTAGCGTGCGTGACGCTCGAGCATCATCCGGCGCACTTCGTTGACGTCCGTTTCCGGCGTGCACGTGAGCGGCTCGTCCATCACCTTGCGCACCTGCACGTCGCCGATCGCGCCGCCGTTCACGTGCAGACGCAGGATAATCTCGCGAAACGTCAGCATCCCGACGAGATCGCCGTACTCCATCACGACGAGCGAACCGATGTCGTGTTCGGCCATCGTATCGACCGCTTCGCGCAGCGGCTTATCGGGCGTCACCGTAAACAGCGTGTTGCCCTTCACTTTCAGAATATCGCTGACGCGCATCGTAGTCCCCTCATGCTTGAATGCAAAATCTCTTTCGATCCTATCGGAAAGCCTGTCAAAAGGAAAGCACGGGCCGGCGCGGCGGGCCGCCGCCGCTTGCGGACCCGGGCCGCCGGCCGCACAATGACCTCATGAACGGCGGCCCGAGGAGACGGCCATGGCGCATACGCATACGGAGCAATTCGCCAGCTTCGCTGACTTCTACCCGTATTACCTGAATGAGCACCAGAACCTGACGTCGCGGCGGCTGCACTTCATCGGCTCGCTCGGCGTGATCGGCTGCGTCGCGATGGCGGTCGCGACCGGCTACTGGCTGTGGCTGCCCGCGGCGATCGTCTGCGGCTACGGGTTCGCGTGGGTCGGACACTTCTTCTTCGAGAAGAACCGCCCGGCCACGTTCCGGCACCCCGTCTACAGCCTGATGGGCGACTGGGTGATGTTCAAGGACATCTGCACCGGCAAGATCCCGCTGTAACCGCCGGGCCCCGCCGTCAGGCAGGCCGCGGCGGCCGCGCGTGCGGATCGGCCACGCCCGACGCCGCACCGGCGCCCCCGGCCGGCTCCGCGCCCGCGAGCCGGTGCGCGGCGATCAGCGACGCGAGCGTCACGTCGAACCGGTCGCTCGACAGCACCGCGAGCAGCGCCGCGCCGTCGACGTGGCTGCGGCGCCGCTGGAGCTGGTAGGTCAGCTCCGTGCGATCGATCACCAGCACGTCGAACAGCTGCGCGAGCGTCAACTGTTCCGGGTTCGCGAGCAGGATGTAGCGCGGCGTGGCCTCGCCGTCGCCGTCGAGCCGCGCCACCCATTCCCGCTCCTCCATCGTCGTCAGCAGCCGCTGCGCGGTTTCCATGTCGCAGCGCAGCATCGTCGCGAGCCGGATCGCCGTGTGGCCGCGCTTGCCGGCCGCACGCGCGTCGGCCAGCCGCGCGAGCAGCTCGAGCGCGTCGAGCAGGTCGCTGCCCGGATAGTGGATGCGGTGGAACTGGCCGACACGAATCGCGGGCAGCGCCGACGCGACCATCGCGCCGAGCAGCGCGATGAACCAGCTCAAATACACCCACAGCAGGAACACCGGCAGCGCCGCGAACGCGCCATAGACGGCCGTATAGGTCGGAATGCGCCGGACGTAGTAGCCGAAACCGCGCTTCGCGAGTTCGAACGCGATGGCCGCGAACAGGCCGCCGATCACCGCGTCGCGCCATGCGACCGCGCAGTTCGGCAGGTACACGTACAGCAGCGTGAACGCGAGCACCGTCAACGGCAGCGACGCAAGCGCGAGCAGCCACTCGACGATCGACGTGGACGGCCCCGCGCCGGTGAACGCGAGCGACTGCGTGAACAGGTACGACGAGATCGACAGGCTCACGCCGAACAGCAACGGCCCGAGCGTGATCAGCGCCCAATACGCGAGCACGCGCTGCGCGAACGGCCTGGGCTTGCGTACGCGCCAGATCAGGTTGAACGCCGATTCGATCGTCATCATGGTCATCACCGACGTGACGACGAGCACGATCAGGCCGGCCGTCGTCAGCCCCTTGGCCTTCGACGCGAACTGGTTCAGGTACTTGAAGATCTGGATGTTGAACTGCGCGGGCATCAGGTGATCCGCGAGGAACCCCTGCAGCGAGATCTGGAACGACGCGAACATCGGGAACGCGGTGAACAACGCGAACGCGACCGTCAGCAGCGGCACGAGCGACAGCATCGTCGTGAAGGTCAGGCTGCCCGCCACTTGCGGGATGCGATCCTCGGCGCTGCGCCGGGCCGCGAACTGCGCGAGGCGCTTGATGGTGACGAGATCGACGCTCAACTTCGGCAAACGGCTTCTCCTTCTTGATGCTGCGCGCGTCACGGCGCGCCGCCGCGCTGCGCGACGGCTTCAGCCCCTATAATAGCCGCTCGATTCCAGCAGGGGCCGACTGCACCGGGCACGCGCGCGGCCGCATGCGGCCCCGTCGCCCATGAAAGACATCCTCGTCCTCTATTACAGCCGTCACGGCGCCACGCGCGATCTCGCGCTCGCGATCGCGAACGGCATCGACAGCGTGCCGGGCATGCAGGCCCGCATCCGCACCGTGCCGCCCGTGTCGGCCGTCTGCGAAGCCACCGCCCCCGACATCCCGGCCGACGGCCCGCCGTACGCGGAACTGCGCGACCTCGAGGAATGCGCGGGCCTCGCGCTCGGCTCGCCCACCCGCTTCGGCAACATGGCCGCGTCCCTCAAGTATTTCCTCGACGGCACGACGCCGCAATGGCTGTCGGGCGCGCTGACCGGCAAGCCCGCGAGCGTGTTCACGTCGACGGGCAGCCTGCACGGCGGCCAGGAATCGACGCTGCTGTCGATGATGCTGCCGCTGCTGCATCACGGGATGATGATCGTCGGGATCCCGTACACCGAATCCGCCCTCAGCACGACGCGTACGGGCGGCACGCCGTACGGCGCGTCGCACGTCGCGCAGCACGACCGCGCGGCGTCCGGCGGGCTGTCGGCGGACGAGAAGGCGCTCGCGGCCGCGCTCGGCGTACGGCTCGCGCGCGCCGCCGCAGCGCTCGCCGGCGCCCGGGCCGCCGAGGCGGCATGAGCGCCCCCGCCCGCCCCGCCGTCGCGTCCCGGCCGCGCCATGCGCGGGCCGCCGCCGCGTGTCTCGTCGCGCTGATCGCGCTGTCGCTCGCGTGGGAGCTGTGGCTCGCGCCGTTGCGCCCCGGCGGCTCCGCGCTGATGCTCAAGGCCGTGCCGCTCGCGCTCGCGCTGCCCGGCGTCTGGCGGCGTAACATCTATACGATGCAGTGGGCGAGCATGCTGATCCTCGTCTATCTTGCAGAAGGCATCGTGCGCGGCATGTCCGATCGCGGGCTGTCCGCGACGCTCGGCTGGTGCGAGACCGCGCTTGCCGTCGGCTTCTTCGTGGCGGCGCTGGCTTACGTCGCGCCGTTCAAGCGCGCGGCGAAAAAGCCGCGCGCCACGTCCTGACCCTTACGCGACAAGGTGATGATGTCCTCCGAAGCTTTCGTTTCCGCGTGCCGCGACGCGATCGGCGCCGACCACGTGCTGACCGATCCGCACGATACCGATCCGTTCCTGACCGACTGGCGCCGCCGCTACAAGGGCGCGGCATGCGCGGTGCTGAAACCCGCGAACACGGCCGAAGTCGCCGCGCTCGTGAAGCTCGCCAACGCGCACGGCGTCGCGCTCGTGCCGCAAGGCGGCAATACGGGCCTCGCCGGCGGCGCGACGCCCGATGCGAGCGGCAGCCAGGCCGTGCTGAGCGTCGCGCGCCTGAACCGCGTGCGCGCACTCGATCCGCACAACAACACGATCACCGTCGAAGCCGGCGTGATCCTCGCCGACGTGCAGGCACGCGCCCGCGAAGGCGGCCGGCTGTTCGCGCTGAGCCTCGCGGCGGAAGGCAGCTGCACGATCGGCGGCAACCTGTCGACCAATGCGGGCGGCACCGCGGTGCTGCGCTACGGCAATGCGCGCGAGCTGTGCCTCGGGCTCGAGGTCGTGACGCCGCAGGGCGAGATCTGGGACGGGCTGCGCGGACTGCGCAAGGACAACACGGGCTACGACCTGCGCGACCTGTTCATCGGCGCCGAAGGCACGCTCGGCATCATCACGGCGGCGGTGATGAAGCTGCATCCGCTGCCGGCGGCCCAGGTCACGGCGCTGGCCGCGCTCGAATCGCCGCATGCGGCGCTCGATTTCCTCGCGCTGGCGCAGCGGGCGGCCGGGCCGCTGTTGACCGGCTTCGAGCTGATGTCGGATTTCTGCATGCAGCTGGTCGGCAAGCACTATCCGCAACTGCGTTACCCGTTCGCGCAGACCCATGCGCAAACGGTGCTGCTGGAGCTGTCCGACAACGAAAGCGAAGCGCATGCGCGCGCGCTGTTCGAGAAGCTGATGGAAGAAGCGTTCGAGGCCGGGCTCGTGGTCGACGCGGTGGTCGCGGAGAACCTCGCGCAATCGCGTGCGTTCTGGGACCTGCGCGAGCACATCCCGCTCGCGCAGGCCGACGAAGGGCTCAACATCAAGCACGACATCGCGGTGCCGATCTCGTCGATCGCCCGCTTCATCGACGAGACCGACGCGGCGATCCAGCAAGCCGCGCCGGGCGCGCGCATGGTGACGTTCGGCCACCTCGGCGACGGCAACCTGCACTACAACGTGCAGATGCCCGAAGGCGGCGATGCGAAGGCGTTCCTCGCCGCGTTCCAGGCGCCGATCAACCGGATCGTCTACGACAACGTGCACCGCCACCACGGCACGATCAGCGCGGAGCACGGCATCGGCCAGTTGAAGATCGACGACGCGCAGCGCTACAAGTCGCCGGTCGAAACGACGCTGATGCGCACGCTGAAGACCGCGCTCGATCCGCGCGGCCTGATGAATCCCGGCAAGGTCCTGCGCTGAAGCCGCCTGCTCCGGAGCGAATCCCGTGAAAGTCCGCGTCCTGTCCGACCTGCATCTCGAAAGCAACCTGCCCGACGCGATCCCGCATGCAGACGCCGATCTCGTCGTGCTGGCCGGCGACATCCACAATCACGCGGAGGGCCTGCGCTGGGCCGCCGAAACGTTCGATCCGGCGGTACCGGTGATCTACGTGCCGGGCAACCACGAGTACTACGACGGGGAATTCGGCGCGCTGGAGACGGCGATGCGCGACGCGGCGCACGCGCTCGACAACGTGCATTACCTGAACAATGGCGTCTACGTCGATCCTGCCCAACGCTTCCGCGTGCTGGGCACGACGCTCTGGACCGATTTTTCGCTGTTCGGCCGGGACGAAGCCAGCGTCGCGCGCGCGACCGACGCCGGCCTGCGCGTGATGCTCGATTTCAAGGGATTGATCCAGGTGACCTGGCCGCACGACGCGGCGGTGCATACGACGGCAGAGGCGCCGGAACGGGATTTCGCGCCGGCCGACGCGATCGCGCTGCACCGGCAAGGCCGTGCATGGCTGGAAGCGCAGCTGGCGGCGCCATTCGCGGGCAGGACGATCGTCGTCACCCATCATGCGCCGCACCGCCGCTCGCTGGCGGAACGCTATGCGGAAGATCTGGCGTCGGCGGGGTTCGTCACGGACATGGCCGAACTGGTGCGGCCGCCGGTGGATCTGTGGCTGCACGGCCACACGCATACGTCATTCGACTACGTTGCGGACGGCGGCACGCGCGTGGTGTGCAATCCGCGCGGCTACCTTCACCGGCGCACCGGCGAATGGGAAAACCCCGCGTTCGCGTGGGACAAGGTCGTCGAACTCGACTGAGCGCCGGCCGGGCGGCCGCATGGCGCGGCCTTCCCGACCTGAGGCGCGACGACAGGCTCGATCAGCGGCCGGGGCGGCGCGGCTGGCGCACGCGGACCGGCACGGGCTTCATCTGCGCCTTCGCCTTCATCGCACGCAGCAGGTCGCGGGTCGCCGCCGCGGCGGCAGCCGCGCCCAGCAGGACGCCAAGGCCGATCATCAGGTGCGTATCCATCGCTACTCCGGTGTGGTGTATCTCGTTAATTCCAACAGTATCAAACTGTCTGACACACGTTCGTAAAAAAATGTTGCGTGAAGGACAAATCTCGTCAGATTGCGGTCGACTGCGCGGTCATGTCGCACGTGTGTACTGTTCGAGCGCGGCTTCGTCGGCTTCGAGTGTGAGCGGCAATTCTTCGCGCAGGAAATCGACCCAGGTCCGGATTTTCGCGTCGAGGTACTGGCGCGACGGATACAGCGCGTAGATGTTCATCAAGTGCGACCGGTACTCGGGCATCACGCGCACGATGTGCCCGCTGCGCAACCAGCCGATCGCCGAATAGACCGGCAACCCGCCGACGCCCATCCCCTCCCCCACGGCCACCGCGAGCGCCTCGGCCACGTTCACGCGAAATGGCGGCGCCGCGATCGGCACGACCTCGTCGCCGTTCGGCCCCGTCAGCGCCCATTCGTCGAAGTGAAACCCCGTCGCGATCATCCCGAGGCACACGTGCCGGGCGAGATCGGCCGGCCGCTGCGGCACGCCGTGCGACTCGACGTAGCCCGGCGATGCACACACGACGCTATAGCTCTCGCCAAGCCGCTGCGACACGAGCCCCGAATCGGGCAGATCGCGGCCGACGACGATCGCGACGTCGTACCCCTCGTCGAGCAGGTCGGGCATGCGCTGCGCGAGCGTCAGCTCGACGTGCACGTCCGGGTAGCGCTCGCGGTAGCGCGCGATGGCCGGCACCAGATAGTGCTGGCCGAGGCTCGTGAAGCAATGGACCTTCAGCTTGCCGGACGGGCGCGCATGCGCGTCGCCCGCCTCGGCTTCGGCCTGGTCGACGTACGCGAGGATCTGTTCGCAGCGTTGCAGATAACGCTCGCCGGCTTCGGTCAGCGCGATCCGGCGCGTCGTGCGGTTCAGGAGACGCGTGCGCAGGTGTGCCTCGAGATCCGAGACCGCGCGCGACGCGTAGGCGGTGGTCGAATTCATCTGCTGGGCGGCCGCGGTAAAGCTGCCCGCGTCGACCACGCGGACGAATACCCGCATGTTTTGTAGCGTATCCATCCTGTTACCCCTGTGAATCCGGAGGGATTGTTGCACAGGGCCCAACAAATATTATCTCAAGATTCGTAAAAATGACTTGCACCGTTGTCCGTATATTCAGGAATCGCTGAAAAATATAATCGCTTCCGACTCATCTATATCCGAAAGGGAGAAAATCGTGCAGTCTCCGGCGACAAAAGGGACGCTCGCACTGGCGGTTCTTGCAGTCTCATTAATAATGGCCGGTTGCGCGAGCATGGGCGACAACACAACCCAGTCCACCCGTATCGACGCGAACGCGCTCGATGCCGGCGCGGCGATCCGCGCGGCCGACCGCGACGCGGGCTGGCCCGCCGCGGACTGGTGGCGCGCGTACCGCGATCCGCAGCTCGATGCGTGGATCGCCGCCGCCCAGGCCGGCAACCCGACCCTCGCGGCCGCCGAGGCCCGCGTGCGCGAAGCGCAGGCGATGGCGCGCGTCGCGCGTTCGGCCGAACTGCCGCAAATCAACGGCAACCTGTCGCTGATGCGCGAGCACTGGCCGGACAACGTGTACTACGGCCCGGGCCCGCTCGCGAACGCCGACACCTGGAACAACACCGGCACGCTCGGCCTGTCGTACCACCTCGATCTGTGGGGCAAGGACAAGAACGCGACCGAGCGCGCGCTCGACACCGCGCACGCGAGCGCCGCCGACGCACGGGCGGCGAAGCTCGAACTCGAGGTCAACGTCGTACGCGCGTATGTCGGCCTGTCGATGAACTACGCGCTGCTCGATCTCGCGCACGAAACCTTCGAACGCCAGCGCGCGCTCGCCGATCTCGCACGCAAGCGGCTGCAGGCCGGCCTCGGCACGCAGCTCGACGTGAGCCAGGCGGAATCGACGCTGCCCGACTACGAGCGCCAGATCGACAGCTACGAAGAAGCGATCCAGCTCGCGCGCCACCAGCTCGCCGCCCTTGCCGGCAAGGGCCCGGGCGCAGGCGACACCATCAAGCGGCCGCAGCTTGCGCTCGATGCGCCGGCCGGCCTGCCGTCGGCGCTGCCGGCCGACCTGCTCGGCCGCCGCCCCGACGTCGTCGCGGCGCGCTGGACGGTCGACGCGCAGGCGCGCGGCATCGACGTCGCGAAAGCGTCGTTCTACCCGAACATCGACCTGCTCGCGACGGTCGGCGGCTTCGGCGTGACCGCGCCGTTCACCGACTTCCTGCGCGCGATGAACGGCGGCTGGACGGCCGGCCCCGCGCTGTCGCTGCCGATCTTCGAAGGCGGCCGGCTGCGCGCGCAGCTCGGCGCCGCGAATGCCGGCTACGACCAGGCGGTCGAGCGCTACAACCAGACGATCGTCGGCGCGCTCAAGGACATCGCCGATCAGGTCGTGCGGATCCGCTCGCTCGATACGCAGAAGAAGGACGCCGCGCGGTCGGTGGCGGCCAACGATCGCAGCTATCGACTGTCGCGCGAAGGCTTCCGCCGCGGGCTGACCGATTACGTGAACGTGCTGGTCGCGCAGCAGCAACTGCTGCGCGCGCAGGAAACGGCCGCCCGCATCGACGCGGAACGCCTCGCCACGCACGCGCAGTTGATGGCCGCGCTCGGCGGCGGGATCGAGACGGGCAAGGACGTTCCGGCGGACGACCACCCCGCCGACGGCGCTAGCCCGTCGGGCACGGCGCCCGCGGCGGCGGTTGCCCGGCCCGCGGAAGTCGCCGCCGCCGGCACGTCCGGGACGCCCCGGACGTCCGCCGTGCCGGCCGCACGGTAACGCGGAGCGCGCGCCATGTCAGCCTCCTCTCCCGCTTCCACGCCCGCCGGCGGTCCGCTCGCGGCCTGGTACGCCGCGTTCGGCGACTGGGCCCGCACCGACGGCGCCGCCTGGCTCTATCTGTTCAAGGCGCTGCTCGCCGCGTTCATCGCGACCGGCGTGTCGATGCGGCTCGACCTGCCCGCGCCGAAAACGGCGATGACGACGGTGTTCATCGTGATGCAGCCGCAAAGCGGCGCGGTGCTCGCAAAAAGCTTCTACCGCGTCGCCGGCACGATCTTCGGACTGATCGCGACGCTCACCTTCGTCGGGCTGTTCCCGCAGCAGCCGCAACTGTTCCTGCTGGCGGTCGCGCTGTGGGTCGCGCTATGCACGGCCGGCGCCGCGCGCAACCGCAACTTCCGCAGCTACGGCTTCCTGCTGGCCGGCTACACGACCGCGCTGATCGGGCTGCCCGCGTCGCAGCACCCGGACGGCGCGTTCATGAGCGCGATGACACGGGTGGCCGAAATCATGGTCGGGATCGTGTCGGCCGGCGTGGTCAGCGCGCTCGTGTTTCCGCAGACCACCGGCGAGCAGATGCGCACGACGGTGCGCAAGCGCTTCGGCAGCTTCGTCGACTACGTCGCGGCGGCGCTGTCGGGCCAGCTCGACCGCGCGCATATCGAAACCATCCATACGCGCTTCGTCGCCGACGTGGTCGGGTTCGAGGCCGCGCGCAGCATGGCCGTGTTCGAGGATCCGGACACGCGGATGCGCAGCGGCCGCCTCGCGCGGCTGAACAGCGAGTTCATGAGCGCGTCGAGCCGGTTCCATGCGCTGCACCAGTTGATGAACCGGCTGCATGCGGCCGGCGCGCAGGCCGCGATCGACGCGATCGAGCCGTACTTCCGCGAGATCGCACCGCTGCTGCTGACGCCCGCCGGCGAACCGGTGCGCACGTCGGCGGATGCGGGCCACGCGGCCGCGCAACTGCTCGCGTGGCGCGACGCGCTGCCGCGCCGCATCCGCGCGACGCGCGCCGCGCTCGAAACGCAGCCGGACTTTCCGCTGCTCGACTTCGACACGGCCGCCGAACTGCTGTACCGCTTCATCACCGACCTGCACGAGTACGCGGCCACCTATGCGTCGCTGTCGACCGCGACGCACGAGCGCGAACGCTGGATCGAGCGCTACGAGCCGCGCACCAATGCGACGGCGATGGTGATCGCGGCGATTCGCACCGCGACCGTGATCCTCGTGCTCGGCTGGTTCTGGATCGAGACCGCGTGGCCGAGCGGCGTGACGATGACGCTGACGGCCGCGGCCACCTGCGCGCTCGCGTCGTCGACGCCGCGCCCGACCGCGATGTCCGCGCAGATGGGCATGGGCACGGCGCTCGCCGTCTGCACGGGCTTCCTGCTGACGTTCGGCATCTATCCGCACATCGACGGCTTTGCGCTGCTGTGCGTCGCGCTCGCGCCGCTGCTCGCGATCGGCATCTTCATGACGCTGAAGCCGAAGCTCGCCGGCTACGGAATGGGCTACCTGATCTTCTTCAGCTTCCTCGCCGGCCCGGACAACATCACGCACTACGATCCGACCGGTTTCATGAACGATTCGCTCGCGCTCGTGCTGTCGATGCTGGTGTCGGCGATCGCGTTCGCGGTGCTGTTCCCGCCCACCGCGCCGTGGCTCAAGAAGCGGCTGTTCGCGGACCTGCGCCACCAGGCCGTCGCGGCCGGCCACGCGCGGCTCGCGGGCTTGCGCACGCGCTTCGAGAGCGGCGCGCGCGACCTGATGTACCAGGCGCACACGCTGTCGGCCGACCAGCCCGACGTGCAGCGCGACGCGCTGCGCTGGATGTTCGCGGTGCTCGAAACCGGCAACGCGACGATCGACCTGCGTCACGAGCTCGCGACGCTGCCGTCCGAGCCGCGCTATGCACCCGCGATGCCGTGGCGGCGCGCGATCGAGACGATGCGCACCGCGCTGTCGGCGCTGTTCTCGAAGCCGAGCGCCGCGCGTTTCGATGCGACGCTCGCCGCGACCAACGCGGCGATCGACGCGACCCGGCAAACGCTCGATGCGTTCGAGCCGTCGCGTGACGAGCGCCACCGGCTGCAGCGCATCCTGAGCCATCTGCATTTCGTACGGACTGCGCTGCTCGACCCGGAATCGCCGCTCGAGCCGCTCAACCGCAACCGCCCCGTGCGTCCTCAACCCGGAGCCTCGTCATGATGCCGCGTGAAATCGCCATTCTCGATGCCTACATGCCCACGGTGGTGCTGATGTTCGCGCTCGGCGCGATCGCGACCTGGGCCGTCGATCGCTTGCTCGCCTATACGGGCCTCTACCGTCTCGTCTGGCACCCGTCGCTGTTCCGGGCCTGCCTTCTCGTCTGCATTTGCGGCGGACTGAGTCTTGCCGTTTACCGTTGATTCGAACCATCATGATGCTCAGAAAACTCCTCGGCTTCGTCGCGACCGCCGTCATCCTTCTCGTCGCGATCCTGATCGGGCGCTCGCTGTGGGTGCACTACATGGACGATCCCTGGACGCGCGACGGACGTGTGCGCGCCGAGATCGTCAACGTCGCGCCGGACGTGTCGGGCGCGATCGTCGAACTGCCGGTGCATGACAACCAGTTGGTGAAGAAAGGCGACCTGATCATGCAGATCGACCCGTCGCACTACCGGATCGCGGTCGAGCAGGCGCAGGCGGCGGTGGCCGCCCGTCGCGCGGAACTGCAGATGCGCCGCGACGACGCGGCCCGCCGCGCGGACCTCGACGCGCTCGTCGTGTCGAAGGAAAACCGCGAGAACGCGGTGCACAGCGCGTCGAGCGCCGATGCGCAGTACCAGCAGGCCGTCGCCGCGCTCGATGCCGCGAAGCTCAACCTCGAACGCACGCGCGTCGTCGCGCCGGTCGACGGCTACATCACGAACCTGCAGACGTTCAAGGGCAACTATGCGGTGGCCGGCCAGGCGAAGCTCGCGATCGTCGACAGCCACTCGTTCTGGGTCTACGGCTACTTCGAGGAAACCAAGCTGCCGCGCGTGAAGATCGGGGCGCCGGCCGAAATGCGGCTGATGAGCGGCGGCGTGATGAAGGGCCACGTCGAGAGCATCTCGCGCGGCATCTACGATCGCGACAACCCGCAAAGCCGCGACCTCGTCGCGGACGTGAATCCGACCTTCAACTGGGTGCGCCTCGCGCAGCGCGTGCCGGTGCGCATCCGGATCGACGAAGTGCCGGCCGACGTGGTGCTGTCGGCGGGCACGACCTGCACGGTCATCATCGATCCGGATCGGCGGAAGAAGTCGTAATCGCCCGGGCGCGCCGCGCGCTTACGCCGCGATACGGAAACGCCCGACCAACGCCTTCAACGCCTGCGCCTGCTCGTCGAGCGCGTTTGCGGCAGCGGCCGCCTGTTCGACGAGCGCCGCGTTCTGCTGGGTGCCGGCGTCCATCTGCGTGACCGCGCGGCCGATCTCGTCGATCCCCGCGCTCTGCTCGTCCGACGCCGCCGAGATCTCGCCGATGATGTCGGTCACGCGCTTGACCGCGCGTACCACGTCACCCATCGTGCGGCCCGCGTCGTGCGCGAGCGCCGCGCCGTTCGCCACGCGCTCGACCGACGCGCCGATCAGTTCCCGAATCTCCTTGGCCGCCATCGCCGAGCGCTGCGCGAGCAGCCGCACCTCGCCCGCGACCACCGAGAAGCCGCGCCCCTGCTCGCCGGCGCGTGCGGCCTCGACCGCCGCGTTCAACGCGAGAATGTTGGTCTGGAATGCGATCCCCTCGATCGTGCCGATGATGTCGCGAATGTTCTTCGCGCTGTCGTCGATCTCGCTCATCGTCGCGACCACGCGCCCGACCACCTCCCCGCCCGTCTCCGCGACCGCGGACGCATTGGCCGCGAGCGTGCTCGCCTGCCGCGCGTTCTCGGCGTTCTGCCGCACGGTCGACGTAAGCTGCTCCATGCTGGCCGCGGTGCGCTCGAGCGCGACGGCCTGCTGTTCGGTACGCCGCGACAGGTCGAGGTTGCCGGTCGAGATTTCGCCGGACGCGGCCGCGATCGCCTCGGCGCTCACCGCGATCTCGCCCACGGTGGCCGCGAGCCCCGTCTGCATCTCGGCCAGCGCGCGCACCATGCTGTCGCGGTCGTGGCGGCCGAGCGTGATCGGCCGCGTCAGGTCGCCGCGCGCGATGTCCGCGGCAATCTCCTTCGCGTGCGCGGGCTCGCCGCCGAGCTGCGACGCGAGGCGCCGCACGACGCGCTCGGCGATCGCGACGGCCAGCACGATCAGCGCGGCCGTCATCGCCGCGATCATCGCGAACGACGACGAAAAAATGGTCGCGGACGCATCGAGCGTCGCCTTCGACTTTTCGCCGCGCGTCTTCACGAGTTCGGCGACGAGCTTTTCGAGCTTGCCGGTTTCGACCAGCAGCGACACGTCCTGCGTGCCGACCTGCCAGTTCATCTGCGACAGGTCGAGCGGCTGCGCCCGCACGAGCGTGACGAAATCGCGCAGATGCGCGCTCCACGTGCCGACCGCCGTCGAGAATGCGTGCAGCCGCGCCGAATCGCCGGCATCGGCCGGATCCGCATAGCGCTGCAGCGTGCCGAGCGCCTGGCCGATCGACGCGAGCCCCGCACTCACGTCGGCGCCGAGTTCGTCGCGCTCCTTCGCGGTGGTCGCGGTCAGCAGCATCTTCTGCGCGCGGCTCGCGCGCAGCACCTCGGCGCGGACTTCCTCGGCCGCACGGCTCGCGACGTGCCCCTGCTCGTAGACCGACGCGATCGACGCGTTCAGGCGGCTGATCTGCCACAGCGAAAACATGCCGATCGCGAGCGTGCCGACCAGCAGGATCGCGAATGCGGCGCGCAACGTCGCCTTGACGGTCCACGGCCGGCGCGCGCGACGCGCCGCGTGTGCGCGCCGAGCGGCGCGACCGGCGGCGACGTCGGGTGCGGCGGCGGCTGCACCGGGCTGTGGATGCAAAGATGCTGCTTTCATCGATCTACCCCGTATTGATCACGCTGCCGGAAAGGTCGGTCCCGGCGTTCCCGCGACGGCTGGCCATGCCGCGCGTCCTGCCCCCTGCCCGGCGGGTAGCCGGCGCCGGGCGCGGCGCGCCTGTTGTCATTGGGTCGTTCTACGGCCGCCACCGCCGTTTCTTGAGTCCGGTAAAACACCACCCGGCCCCGGCGCGCCGCCGCTGACGGGCCGACACGCCGCCAGCGTTATACCCGTTCAAAAAAGTACGCACCGGCCGATCCGTCACATGAATGTCCGATTCGCGACAAAACTTGGCCTGACATTCTCGATACGCCACATTACACTTCTTTGACGCAGCAACGATCCAGAACGCGCCGATCCCCAACAGAGCGCGCCAGCCACCTCAACTCGTTCAGCTCTCATGGAAACCAGCCTCGACTCCGGCGCCACCGGCGCAGCCGCCGCCCAGCCGTCCGCCCCGCCCGTCGCCCGCACCGTCTATCCGGTGCTCGGCGCGATCAGCTTCTCGCACATGCTCAACGACATGATCCAGTCGTTGATCCTCGCGATCTACCCGATGCTCAAGAGCCAGTTCGCGCTGTCGTTCGCGCAGATCGGCCTGATCACGCTCACCTACCAGATCACCGCGTCGCTGCTGCAGCCGCTCGTCGGCCTCTATACCGACAAGCGTCCGAAGCCGTATTCGCTGCCGGTCGGCATGGGCTTCACGCTCGCGGGGCTGCTGCTGATGTCGGCGGCGTCGAATTTCCCGATGCTGCTGGTGGCCGCCGCGCTCGTCGGCTGCGGCTCGTCGGTGTTCCACCCCGAATCGTCGCGGGTCGCGCGGATGGCGTCGGGCGGCCAGCACGGGCTCGCGCAGTCGGTGTTCCAGGTGGGCGGCAATGCAGGCTCGGCGCTCGGGCCGCTGCTCGCCGCGCTCGTGATCATTCCGCACGGCCAGCACAGCATCGCGTGGTTCTCGGCGGCCGCGCTCGTCGCGATGATCGTGCTCACGCAGATCGGCCACTGGTACAAGAAGCATCCGTCGATGAAGAAGAAGGCCGCGTCGGCCGGCCACCCGACGCTGTCGCGCGGCCGCGTGATGGGCGCGATCGGCGTGCTGGTGCTGCTCGTGTTCTCGAAGTACTTCTACCTCGCGAGCATCAACAGTTATTTCACGTTCTATCTGATCGACAAGTTCCACCTGTCGGTGCAGGCCGCGCAGATCCACCTGTTCGTGTTCCTCGCGGCGGTGGCGGCCGGCACGCTGATCGGCGGGCCGGTCGGCGACCGGATCGGCCGCAAGTACGTGATCTGGGTGTCGATCCTCGGCGTCGCGCCGTTCACGATGCTGCTGCCGTACGCGAACCTGTTCTGGACGAGCGTGCTGACCGTGATCATCGGCGTCGTGCTGGCGTCGGCGTTCGCCGCGATCCTCGTCTATGCGACGGAGCTGATGCCCGGCAAGGTCGGGATGGTCGCGGGCCTGTTCTTCGGCTTCGCGTTCGGCCTGGGCGGCGTCGGCGCGGCCGTGCTCGGCCAGCTCGCGGACGCGACGAGCATCCCGTTCGTCTACAAGGTGTGCTCGTTCCTGCCGCTGATCGGCGTGCTGACGGTGTTCCTGCCGAACCTCGAAAGCAGCCGGCGCAAGAAGGCATGACGAACGACAGGCCGCGGCGTGCAAGCCGCGGCCTGTCGAATGGTACGAACGGCGGATTCGACGGCGGCTTCAGGCCGCCGTCGTCGCATGCAGCGTCAGGAAACGCTCGAGAATGCCGGACGAATAGCTGCTCGCGATCGCCGACAGGAAGTGCGAGAACGACTGCGTCGCGTGGTCGTCGGCCGTGTCGGAGATCGTGCGCACGAGCGCGAACGGCACGTCGTGTTCCGCGCATACCTGCGCGATCGCCGCGCCTTCCATCTCGACCGCGAGCGCGTCCGGCAGCGCGTCGCGCAGCGCGACGACTTCCCGCTCGCTCGACACGAAGCGGTCGCCGCTGATGATCAACCCGCCGTGTAGCGTCGCGCCGGCCAGCCCGAAGCGCTCGGCGAACTGCGCGCCCTCTTCTTCGACGAACAGCGCGCATGCGGCCTTCAGGCGCGCCGTCAGCGCCGCGTCGGTCGCGAAGCGCGTGATGCCGAGCAGCGGTACCTCGTAGCGCGGAAACAGCGGCGACGCGTCGAGATCGTGCTGCAGCAGCGTATCGGCCACGACGACGTCGCCGACCCGTACCGTGCGCGACACGCCGCCCGCGACGCCGGTGAACACGACGCCCGACACGCCGAACACGTGGATCAGCGCGCTGACCGTCGCGGCGGCCGCGACCTTGCCGACCCGCGCGAGCGTGACGACGCAGGCCGCACCGTGCACGGTGCCGACGTGATAATCGCGGCGGCCGAGCGTGACCGTCTTCATCGCGCCGTCGGCGCGCATCGCGGCGATCAGGTCGCCGAGTTCCTCGGGCAGCGCGGCCAGAATGCCGAGCGGCCGCGCGGCAGGCGTAACGGCCATGTCGACGCCCATCATTCCACCGCCTGCAGTTTCGCGACCGCGAGCGCGAGCCATTTCTCGCCGTGGCGCTTGAACTTCACCTGCGCCTTCGCATCGGTGCCGTTGCCTTCGAGCGCGGTCACCGTGCCTTCGCCGAATTTCGTATGGAACACCTGCTGGCCGACCCGGAAGCCGGCGTCGGCCGCGCGCTGCTTGTCCGCGAACGCCGGCAGCGGCGCGGACACGGCCGCATCGACGATCTGCTCGCGACTGCCGCCGCCCGGCCGCGCGAACCAGTCGCGCCCGTAACCGGCATTGTCCGACCGGCCGCCCCAACGCGACCCGGCCTCGACCTTCGGCGTCAACCACTTCAGCACGTGCTCCGGCAGTTCGTCGAAGAAGCGCGAGCGCACGTTGTAGCGGGTCTGGCCGTGCAGCATCCGGCTTTGCGCGAACGACAGGTAGAGCCGCTCCTTCGCGCGCGTGATCGCGACGTACATCAGCCGGCGCTCTTCCTCGAGGCCGTCCGATTCGAGCACGCTGTTCTCGTGCGGGAACAGCCCCTCCTCGAGCCCCGTGATGAACACGGCCGAGAACTCGAGCCCCTTCGCCGCGTGCACCGTCATCAGTTGCACGGCGTCCTGGCCGGCCTGCGCCTGGTTGTCGCCGGCCTCCAGCGACGCGTGCGACAGAAAGCCCGCGAGCGGCGTCATCGTATCGGGATTCTGCGCGGGGTCGGCGGGCGACGCCGGATCGAGCACGTCGAGCGCCGGATCGTCCGTCGCGGCGCTCAGCTCGGGCGCCGCGATCGCGCCCGCGCGCAGCGGGATCGAGCGGGCCGGCGTGTCGAGCCCGTAGCCTTCCTCGGCGATGAACGCGGTGGCCGCGTTCACGAGTTCCTGCAGGTTCTCGAGGCGATCCTGGCCTTCGCGCTCGCCTTGGTAGAAATCGGCGAGGCCGCTCGCGCGCACGATGTGCTCGACGGTGTCGGGCAGGTTCATGTGCTGCGTGTCGGCGCGCATCTTCGCGATCAGGTTCGCGAACCCGCCGAGGCTCGTGCCGGCCTTGCCGGTCACGTACGGAATCGCGGCGGCCATCGAGCAGCCGTACAGGCGCGCGGCGTCGGCCAGTTGCTCGACCGAGCGCGCGCCGATCCCGCGGGTCGGAAAATTGACGACGCGCGCGAATGCCGTGTCGTCGTTCGGGTTGTCGATCAGGCGCAGGTAGGCGAGCGCGTGCTTCACTTCCTGCCGCTCGAAAAAGCGCAGGCCGCCGTACACGCGGTACGGAATGCCCGACGACATCAGCGTGTGCTCGATCGAGCGCGACTGCGCGTTGCTGCGGTACAGGACGGCCACTTCGCTGCGCGCCATCCCGGTGTTGATCAGCGAACGGATCTCCTCGACGATCCAGCCGGCCTCCTGCGAATCGGTGCTGGCTTCGTACACGCGCACGGGCTCGCCGTGGCCGGCATCGGTGCGCAGGTTCTTGCCGAGGCGGTGCGCGTTGTTCGAGATCAGCTGGTTCGCCGCGTCGAGGATGTTGCCGTGCGACCGGTAGTTCTGCTCGAGCTTGATCAGGTTGCGCACGCGGAATTCGTCTTCGAAGTCGCGCATGTTGCCGACGTTCGCGCCGCGGAATGCGTAGATCGACTGGTCGTCGTCGCCGACCGCGAAGATCGCGTTCTCGCCGCCGGCGAGCATCTTGAGCCACGCGTACTGCAGCTTGTTGGTGTCCTGGAACTCGTCGACGAGGATGTGCCGGAAGCGCGCCTGATAGTGCGCGCGTAGCGGCGCGTTGTACGCGAGCAGCTCGTAGCAGCGCAGCAGCAGCTCGGGGAAATCGACGACGCCTTCGCGCTGGCACTGCTGGTCGTACGCCTGGTACAGCTCGACGAACTTGCGGTTGAAGTTGTCGGTCGCGTCGACCTTGTCCGGGCGCAGCCCCTGCTCCTTCGCGTTGTTGATGAAGTACTGGACGTTCTTCGGCGGGTACTTTTCGTCGTCGACGTTCGCCGCCTTCATCAGCCGCTTGATCGCGGACAGCTGGTCGGCCGTGTCGAGGATCTGGAAGGTCTGCGGCAGGCCGGCATCGCGCCAGTGCGTGCGCAGCATCCGGTTGCACAGGCCGTGGAACGTGCCGATCCACATCCCGCGCGTGTCGATCGGCATCATCGCCGACAGGCGCGCCATCATCTCGCGCGCGGCCTTGTTCGTGAAGGTGACGGCGAGCACGGTGGGCGGCGACGCATAGCCCTGCTGGATCAGCCAGGCGATACGCGTGATCAGCACGCGGGTCTTGCCGCTGCCCGCCCCTGCGAGGATCAGCGCCGGTTCGTTCGGCAACGTGACGGCGGCGAGTTGTTCGGGGTTCAGATTGGCGAGCAGATCGGGCATGGAGCGGCAGCTGACGGGCGAGAAAAATGCGGACCCGCCATTATAAGTCGGCCGCGCGATACCGTTTCCGATCCGTTCGGCCGCCCGTCGCACGCGCAGTGCGGGCACGTTGCGGCCGCGCCCCGACCGGCCCGCGCCGGCTGCGCGATGGCTGGCCGATGGGCATCCATTTATAATTGTCAGATTCGGCATCCAATTCACGCATTTTTCGGCAGATTTCCAACATGAGCGACAACACGCTTGCGAAGAGCTTCGAGCCCCATACCATCGAGTCCCAATGGGGGCCGGAGTGGGAAAAACGCGGCTATGCCGCCCCGGCATTCGATCCGTCCCGTCCCGATTTCGCGATCCAGTTGCCGCCGCCGAACGTGACGGGCACGCTGCACATGGGCCACGCGTTCAACCAGACGATCATGGACGGCCTCGCGCGCTACCACCGGATGCTCGGCGAGAACACGCTGTGGGTGCCCGGCACCGACCACGCGGGCATCGCCACCCAGATCGTCGTCGAACGCCAGCTCGACGCGCAGGGCGTGTCGCGCCACGACCTCGGCCGCGAGAAGTTCGTCGAGCGCGTGTGGGAATGGAAGCAGCAATCCGGTTCGACGATCACCGGCCAGGTCCGCCGCCTCGGCGCGTCGACCGACTGGTCGCGCGAATATTTCACGATGGACGACAAGATGTCGGCCGCCGTACGCGACGTGTTCGTCACGCTCTACGAACAGGGCCTGATCTACCGCGGCAAGCGCCTCGTCAACTGGGATCCGGTGCTGCTCACCGCGGTGTCGGATCTCGAAGTCGCGAGCGAAGAGGAAAACGGCCACCTGTGGCACATCCGCTACCCGCTCGTCGACGGTTCGGGCTCGCTCACGGTCGCCACCACGCGCCCCGAGACGATGCTCGGCGACGTCGCCGTGATGGTGCACCCGGAAGACGAGCGCTACGCGCACCTGATCGGCAAGCGCGTGACGCTGCCGCTGACGGGCCGCGAGATCCCGGTGATCGCCGACGACTACGTCGATCGCGAGTTCGGCACCGGCGTCGTGAAGGTCACGCCCGCGCACGATTTCAACGACTACCAGGTCGGCCTGCGCCATAATCTCGCGCCGATCGAGATCCTGACGCTCGACGCGAAGATCAACGACAACGGCCCCGAGCAGTATCGCGGCCTCGACCGCTTCGACGCGCGCAAGGCAATCGTGGCCGACCTCGACGCGCAGGGCTTCCTCGACTCCGTGAAGCCGCACAAGCTGATGGTGCCGCGCGGCGACCGCACGGGCGTCGTGATCGAGCCGATGCTGACCGACCAGTGGTTTGTCGCGATGACGAAGCCGGCGCCGGAAGGCACGTTCAATCCGGGCAAGTCGATCACCGAGACGTCGCTCGACGTGGTGCGCGACGGCCGGATCAAGTTCGTGCCGGAGAACTGGACGACCACCTACTACCAGTGGCTCGAGAACATCCAGGACTGGTGTATTTCGCGCCAGCTGTGGTGGGGCCACCAGATTCCGGCGTGGTACGGCGAGAACGGCGAGGTGTTCGTCGCGCGCAACGAGGAAGACGCGCGCGCGCAGGCCGCCGCAAAGGGCTACACCGGCGCGCTCAAGCGCGACGAGGACGTGCTCGACACGTGGTTCTCGTCGGCGCTCGTGCCGTTCTCGTCGCTCGGCTGGCCGAACGAAACGCCCGAACTGCAGCACTTCCTGCCATCGTCGGTGCTCGTCACCGGCTTCGACATCATCTTCTTCTGGGTCGCCCGGATGGTGATGATGACCACGCACTTCACGGGCAAGGTGCCGTTCCATACCGTCTACGTGCACGGCCTCGTGCGCGACGCGGAAGGCCAGAAGATGTCGAAGAGCAAGGGCAACACGCTCGACCCGATCGACATCGTCGACGGCATCGACCTCGAAACGCTGGTCGCGAAGCGCACGACGGGCCTGATGAACCCGAAGCAGGCGGCGACGATCGAGAAGAAGACGCGCAAGGAATTCCCGGACGGCATCCCCGCGTTCGGCACCGACGCGCTGCGCTTCACGATGGCGTCGATGGCGACGCTCGGCCGTAACGTGAACTTCGACCTCGCGCGCTGCGAAGGCTATCGCAACTTCTGCAACAAGCTGTGGAACGCGACGCGCTTCGTGCTGATGAACTGCGAAGGCCACGACTGCGGCAACGACAAGCCGGAAGTGTGCGGCGCGGGCGACTGCGGCCCCGGCGGCTATCTCGACTTCTCGGCGGCCGACCGCTGGATCGTGTCGCTGCTGCAGCGCACCGAAGCCGACATCGCGAAGGGTTTCGCCGACTACCGCTTCGACAACATCGCGACCAGCATCTACAAGTTCGTGTGGGACGAGTACTGCGACTGGTATCTCGAACTCGCGAAGGTCCAGATCCAGAACGGCACGCCGGAACAGCAGCGCGCGACGCGCCGCACGCTGCTGCGCGTGCTGGAAACGGTGCTGCGCCTCGCGCACCCGATCATCCCGTTCATCACCGAAGCGCTCTGGCAGAAGGTCGCGCCGCTCGCCGGCCGCTATCCGCAAGGCAAGGCCGAGGGCGAAGCGTCGCTGATGACGCAGGCGTATCCGGTCGCGAACCTGCAGAAGATCGACGAGGCGTCCGAGCAGTGGGCGGCCGACCTGAAGGCGATCGTCGACGCATGCCGCAACCTGCGCGGCGAGATGAACCTGTCGCCGGCCACCAAGGTGCCGCTGCTGGCCGCCGGCGACGCCGAGCGCCTGCGCTCGTTCGCGCCGTACGTGCAGGCGCTCGCGCGCCTGTCGGAAGTGCAGATCCTCGCGGACGAAGCGGCGCTCGACCAGCAAGCGCACGGCGCGCCGATCGCGATCGTCGGCCCGAACAAGCTGGTGCTGAAGGTGGAAATCGACGTCGCGGCCGAACGCGAGCGCCTGTCGAAGGAAATCACGCGCCTGACGGGCGAGATCGCGAAATGCAACGCGAAGCTCGGCAACGAGGCTTTCGTCGCGAAAGCGCCGCCGGCCGTGGTCGAACAGGAGCAGAAACGCGTCGCGGAATTCCAGAGCACGCTCGAAAAACTGCGCGCGCAACTCGATCGGTTGCCTGCGTAACAAACGGTAAGGTCGTTTGCGTTCACTATAATGCGAACGTGAACATAGACCGTCTGACAAGTCGATTACAGGAATAAAGGTTCGATCATGTTGAAAGTCACCAAGGCGGTATTCCCCGTTGCCGGTCTCGGCACGCGGTTCCTGCCGGCAACGAAGGCGAGCCCGAAGGAAATGCTGCCGGTCGTCGACAAGCCGCTGATCCAGTACGCGGTCGAGGAAGCGATCGCCGCGGGCATCACCGAGATGATCTTCGTGACCGGGCGCAGCAAGCGCGCGATCGAGGATCACTTCGACAAGTCGTACGAAGTCGAGGCCGAACTCGAGGCGCGCGGCAAGGAAAAGCTGCTCGAACTCGTGCGCAGCATCAAGCCGAGCCATGTCGACTGCTTCTACGTGCGCCAGCCGGAAGCGCTCGGCCTCGGCCACGCGGTGCTGTGCGCGGAAAAGCTCGTCGCCGACAATCCGTTCGCGGTGATCCTCGCCGACGACCTGCTCGACGGCAATCCGCCGGTGATGAAGCAGATGGTCGACGTGTTCGACCACTATCACAGCTCGGTGATCGGCGTCGAAGAGATCCCGCCGTCGGAGACGAAGTCGTACGGGATCGTCGACGGCAAGGAATGGGAAGAGTCGATCGTCAAGATGTCGGCGATCGTCGAGAAGCCGGCGCCGGAAGTCGCGCCGTCGAACCTCGGCGTGGTCGGCCGCTACATCCTGAAGCCGCGGATCTTCGAGCACCTGCGCGCGCTCAAGCCCGGCGCGGGCGGCGAACTGCAGCTCACCGACGCGATCCAGGCGCTGCTCGCCGACGAACAGGTGCTGGCCTACAAGTACCAGGGCACGCGCTACGACTGCGGCAGCAAGCTCGGCTACCTGAAGGCGACGGTCGAATTCGCGCTGCGCCACCCGGAAGTCGGTGCGGAATTCGATACGTACCTGCGCACGCGCGACGGCGCCCAACCCGCCGTCTGAACGCGGCAAGGGCGCGCCCCCGACGGACTCGCCCTTACCTCCCGGCCACCGCTCAGCGCGCGTCGGCCGGCTTCACCGAGACGACGCCCGGCATCCCGCCCGCGTCGTCTTTTTTCGTCTTGACCAGCCAGCCGCCGCCGTCACCGAACGGCAGCTTCGCCAGCGCGCTCCTGACGAGCGCCGGGGCGGCCTGCTGCGTACCCGGATCGCGGTCGCGCAGCGACGCCGACACGCGATAGACGTCGGCGCCCGATTGCGCATCGACGAAACGCAGCGTCAGCACGTGACGGTAAACCTTGCCCGCGAACGGCAGCGCGAACGGCGCCGGCCCGTCGACCGTCACGCATGCGCTGCTGGCCGCGCCGCACAGGTCGGCGCTCGCCGCGACCGCCGCCGGCTGCGTCGCATACGCGATCGACAGCCGGTAACGCGCGTCCTTGAGCGGCTGCGCATCGAAGCCGCGGCGCGCGAGTTCGTCGCGTACGAGCGACTCGATCTGCCGGTACTCGGCGTCGTCCCGCTGCGCGGCCGTCCGCACGAAATCGTAGCCGTGCGCGCCGGATGCAAATGCATTCGGCTGCCCGACCGCGCTCACGCCGCTCGTCACGCCGGCGCAACCCGTCAACAGCGACGCCGCCAGCGCGGTCGCTGCCCATTGCTTTCTCATGGCTTTCCCCAAATGCCTGCCGCCGCGCCCGGCCCTGTCAGGCGGACGGCTCGTCGATCGCGGGCAGCGACACCGTCACCGCGGTGCCGACACCCACTTCGCTGTCGACCGACACGCTGCCCCCATGGCGCGTGACGACCGTCTTCACGAACGCCATGCCGAGCCCGGAACCCGGGATGTCGGGCCGCTCGCCGGCATGGAATCGCTTGAAACGCTCGAACAGATGCCGCTGATCTTCCGGCGCAATGCCGTACCCCTGATCGCGAATCGTACAGAACATCCGCTTCGATGCGTGCTCGACCGTCAGCGTACACGTGATCACCGTGTCGGACGGACTGTATTTGACCGCATTGTTCAACAGGTTCACGAACGCGCGCGTGATCAGCGAGCGATCCGCGCGCACCCAGCACATGTCGGCGCCCACGTCGGACTCGACGCGAATGTGCTTGGCCTGCGCCTGCGGCCACACCTCGTCGCTCGCATCGATCAGCACGTCGACGAGGCTCGTCACCTCGAGCTGGTACGCCTGCGACTCGGCGCGCGCCAGTTGCACGAACTCGTCGGCGAGCGACAGCGCGCGGTGCGCATAGCGCTCGATCCGCGCGAGCAGGCCGCGCATCGCGTCGCTCTCGACGCGATCGCGCTCGATCTCGACCAGCGCCAGGATCGACGACTGCGGCGAACGCATGTCGTGCGACAGCAGGTGCAGCGCCTCCTCGCGATGCCGTTCGGCCGCATGCAGGTCGGTCACGTCGACGAGGCCGGCGATCCAGCCCGTCACGCGCCCTTGCGCGTTCGTACATGCCGCGTAGCGTAGCAGATGGTCGAGCCCGTCGCGATCGCGCACCTCGATGCCGCGCGCCATCGCGTCGTGCTCGGCCTCGAGCGTCGGGTCGAGCGCGGCCGGCCAGCGCTCGCGGATCGCCGCGTCGTGCTCGGCGTTGCCGTCGACGGTCTTCATGAACGTCAGCTCGCCGAGCGCGGTGCGCAGCGGCCGCCCTTCCGGCAACGGCAGCGAGAGCCGCGACCCGTAGCGTTTCGCCGCGTGGTTCGCGATCAGCACGGTGCCGGCGAGGTCGGTCACGAAGATCGGCTCGGGCATGCTGTCGAGGCTGTCCCACACGAAGCGCTTCATGTCCTGCACGCGCTGCGCGGCCTGCGCCATCAGCGCCATCTGCCGCTCGAGCACGTCGCCGCCGACGCTGCGCGTGCGCGGCGCCTCGGGCAACAGGTGCGGCTCGTCGGCAAGCCGCTGCAGCTCGCGGCGCAGGTACGACATCGTCATTTCCAGCCGCCGCCAGTTCCAGATCGGGTAGACGGCGATCAACCCGAAGATCGCGGGCGCCGGCGTCAGCCAGATGCGCGCCTCGAACAGCAGCGCCATGCTCGCGATCACGGCCAGCGCGGCAAGGCTCAGCGTCAGCAGCAGCGCGCGCCACGGCGACAGCATCAGGAAGCCGCCCAGCAACACGGCGAGCGGCAGCAGCGACGCGACGAACAATCCCGTGCGCGACGCGGGCGAGATCGCGCTGCCGGTCGCCAGCATGTCGAGCACGTTCGCATGGATATACACGCCGGCCAGCGGGCCGAACTCGCCGGACACCGGCGTCGCGAAGCGATCGTACAGCCCCGAGGCCGTCACGCCGACGACGACGATCTTGCCGCGCAGCGCGTCGGGCTTCACGCGCCCTTCGAGCACGTCGTCGAACGACAGCGTCGGATACGCGGGCGTATTGCGGCTGAACGGAATCAGGTAGCGGCCGTCGCCGGCCGCATCGCGCGACAGGTCGTGCGCGTTCGCGCCGGGCATGCCGCCGACCGGGTGCAGCCGGCCGGCCTGGATCGCGCGGTAGACGGGCACCATCAGTTGCGGCCAGCGCACGCGGCCGTCGCTTTCGAACAGCGCGACGCTGCGCACGATGCCGTCGCGATCGACTTCGAGATTGATATGGCCGAGCCCCGTCGCGCGCGCGGCGAGCGCGGCGACAGGCGGATCGACCGATCGCGTGCCGTCCGGCTGCTCGGGGCTCAACAGCACCGGCAGGAAGGTCGGCACGCGGCTCATCGCGTCCGCGAACGTGCGATCCTCGGACGACGGCTCGGTAAACAGCACGTCGTAGACGACGGCGGCCGGCTGCGCGCGCGCGAGCGTGTCGAGCAACCGCGCATGCACGTCGCGCGGCCACGGCCAGCGGCCGAGCGCGGACACGCTCTGGTTGTCGATGTCGACCACCACCACGTCGGGCGACAGCGGCAGGCTGCGCAGCATCAGCAGCCGGTCGTAGATCAACCCGTCGACGCTCGACGACAGGCGGCCGAGCGCGCACGCGAGGATCACCGCGATCCCGAGGCAGCCGATCGCGATCCACTCGATCAGGAAGCGGCGGCCGAGCCGCCGCCGCGGAGAAACGGAGTCGGGTTTCATGCGCCGCGGGTCAGCGCGACAACGTGAACGCGCTGACCGGACTGGTCTTCTCGTAGAACTTGCCGCCTTCGAATTCCTCGACGGTCACGGCCCAGAAGTAGTCGCCCGCCGGCAGGTGCGCGACGGTGATCTGGCGCGCGTGCAGGCCGACCTGGTCGACGACCGGCGCGCTCAGGTCCTTCGAACGCGACAGCACGAACCGGTAACGCGCATTCTTGCCCGACCCGTTCGGCGACCAGCGGAACTCGTAACCGCCCGCGCCCTGCGACGCGCTCGCGTCGAGCCCCATCACGCGGCGTTCGAACGCATAGGTGCGCGGCTGCCCCTCGAGGCCGTTCGCATCGATCGCGGCGATCCGCACGAAGTAATTCCCGTTCGGCACGTCGCGGAACACCGCGTGCGGCGAATCGGTACGCGTTTCGCGGAACAGGTCGAGCAGCCCCGCGTCGTGCGCGAGCTGCACGCGATACGCATGCGCCTGCGCGAGCGGCGTGACGTCGAAGGCGACGTCGGGCTCGTCCTGCACCTTGTCGGGATGCGCGAGCGTGGGCGCGCCCAGCAGTTCGACGGGTGCGCCGACCGCGCCGGACGACGTCGCGACGCTGCCGAAGTTCGCATGCACGAGCGTCGCGCCGGCCGGCTGCCGGCCGCCCGCGACGCCGACGGTGCCGTCGAGCACTTCGACGCGCGTCGACGCGGTGCCGGCCGCGTCGTAGTTCACGCGAAAGCGCGTGCCGCGCACGCCGGCGACGACCGACGGCGAGCGGATCTGGAAGCGATCGTCGCGCTTCTTCAGGTGGGTGACTTCGCTGTCGACCGAGCCGCGCGTGAGTTCGAACTCGCGATCGAGCGTGCCGGTCAGCACCGTGCGACGCAGCGACTTCAGCTCGAGCTGGCTGTCGGGCGGCAGGCTCATGTGCGTGCCGTCGGCCAGCTCGATCGTCACGAAGCCGTTCGGGCCGGTGCGCACGCGGTCGCCCTCGGCGAGCGTCGCATCGTTCGCGAGCGGCGCGAACGGGGTGCCGGACGTGGCGCCCGACGTGCGCTCGGCCGTGCCCTGCACCGCGATCACGCGGGCGGTGAGCTTTTCCTTGCGCAGCCGCGCGACCGGCAGCTTCAGCGCGACGCCGGGCTGCAGGCGCTTCGGCGCCGGCACGCCGTTGATCTGCTGGAGCAGTTGCCAGTCGTCCGCGCCCTGCAGGTAGCGCGTGGCGACGTCGTACAGCGTGTCGCCCGCCTGCGTGCGATAGACGACCATCTTGCCCGCGGCGGCGGGCGGCTGCGCCGCGGCCTGCTGCGCGGCGAACGCGAACGCGACCGCGCAGGCCGCGCGCAGTGCCGCCGTGCACAGACCCGCCGTACGCTGCGTGATTCGCGCGGTCACTCCGGTTCCCCCTGGCCGACCCGTTCGAGCCGGTAGCCGTACCCGTAGATCGGCGCGAGACGGTAGCCGTTTTCGGGCCGCAGGCCGAGCTTCGTGCGCAGCATCGAAATATGCGTATCCATCGTGCGCGACGGAATGTCGGTCGCCTGCTTCCACACGAGGTCGAGAATGTGCGCGCGCGACAGCGGCCGATCGAGATGCTGGAACAGCAGCAGCGCGAGCTCGAATTCCTTTTGCGTGAGGCTCACGGCCTTGTCGCCGACGTACGCCTGCTTCAGGTTCACGTCGAAACGGAACTGATCGAATTCGCGGACGGTCGCCTCGGCGTTGACCGGATACGCGCGGCGCAGCAGCGAGCCGATGCGCGCGCGCAGGATCGGGCCCGACACGGGCTTGACCACGTAATCGTCGGCGCCGGCGTTGAGGATCTGCGTGATCCCCGCCTCGTCGTCGCGGCTCGTCATGAAGATGATCGGCAGGCTGTGCTCGGTCTGGTTGGCGCGCACCCACTTGAGCACTTCCTCGCCGGACATGTCGGGCACGTTCCAGTCGAGCACCAGCAGATCGAACGTCTCGCGCTGCAGGCGCTTCTTCAGGGCCTTGCCTTCCTTGAACGCATAGCACGTGTGGCCGACGGCCGTCAGCGTTTGACTGACGAAATCCGTCTGGGCCGGATCGTCATCCAGTACAGCAATTCTCATAGCACCCCGCAAATCGAAGTCGATCCGTCCATTCGGCTCCCGCGCCTGCCCCGGCCGCGCAGCCTGCGCGCGACGCCGGATACCGGCCGGCGAGCCGTCGTTCGCCGCTCGCGCCTCCTGCGCAAATTGGCGACCCCGGCCAAATATCTCAAAAACGGGGCACGGACGAACCGGCGATTTCATCATAGTAGTATGAAATTCGCCAAGAAATTGCGCGGACTATCGCCCTTTCTTCGAATAATCCTTTCTGCTGCGCAACCGGACGCCTATTCGGCGCCCGCGATGCCGGCCACCGGCTCGGCAAAATCGTCTGTCGGCACGCGCGGCGACGGCCGTTGCGCGAGCATCCGCTGCAACTGGTCGCGCACGCGCTCCCATGCGCCGGCCGCATAGTCGGGCTGGCCTGCCGCCCATGCCTGCGCCAGATCGAACACGCGTTCGATCGTCGCACCGCAGTAGGTCGGGCCCGCGCCGTCGTCGCGCGCGGCATCGCGCAGCCGCTCGTCGAGCCACTCGGCCAGCCACGGCATCTCGGCCGCGGCCGAATCCGCGTAGGCTTCCAGCGCGGCACGCGCGTGGCGGTCCTGTTGCGGATCGAGCTCGATCCGGTTCAATTCCGAGGTGCGCACGGGCGCAATGCTTTCCGCTCCGGACGGACTTCGAAGGGTCCCTGGTCTGAAGGACATGTCCTCTCCCCGTTGTACGACGGTAGCGTCAGGCATGGCCCCCGAGCCCGCCGTGCGACGTACCGTGGCCGGCGCCTCCGCTGGGAGCGGACGACCGGCCGCGTCAGTATACGCAGCCGGTCACGCAACGAGGTTTAAGAATTGTCAGAGAGGCGCGGAACCGGCCGGTCAAGGGCGGCCGGCCAGGTGCGGCGGGCTAAGCGGGCCGGCTAGCGGGTCGGCAAAGCGCGGTCAGCCAGGCGCGGCGGCCGGGAGCATGGCGCGGCGGGACGTCCGATGCGCGCCTTCAGCGGCGACGCATCAGGAACACGAAGGTCTTGTCCTGGGTCGTCGATTCGACGATCTCGTTGCCCGTCTGCTTCGCGAACGCGGCGAAATCGCGCTGCGAGCCCGGATCGGTCGCGAGCACCTTGAGGATCTGCCCGCTTTCCATATCGGCAAGCGCTTTCTTGGCACGCAGGATCGGCAACGGGCAATTGAGCCCGCGCGCGTCCACTTCCTTGTGAATCTGCATCGGCTGTCGACCTTCGAATGACGCGCCCACACGGCGCGGAGGGAAGCCGCGATTTTACCGCAGCGCCGCCGCGCCTGCCCGGCCCGCCCACGGCCCGGCGCCCGCCGCCGCCCGGCTCACGCGCCGGAGAAGCCGCCCGCGAGCCGCTCGCGCAGGTGCCGCACGAGCGCGCGCACCGCGCTCGGCACGACCGGGCTGTACGGGCGGATCGCGAAAATGTGGTCGCCGAACGCGCCCGACGGCCGCCAGCCGTCGAGCAGCGCGACGAGCCGGCCGGCGTCGAGATCGCGCCGCGCGCTGAAATCGGGCAGCAGCGCGATGCCGAGCCCGCCGAGCGCGGCCTCGCGCATCGCCTCGCTGTTGTTCGCCGCGAAACTGCCGCGCACCGGCACGCTCACGCGCTGGCGCCGGCGGCCGTCCGGCTCGAAGCTCCACGCGGCCGGCTCGTGCTCGCGCAGGTAGCACAGGCAGCTGTGATCGACGAGTTCGCTCGGGTGGCGCGGCTCGCCGCGCGTGTCGAGATAGTCGCGGCTCGCGACCAGCAGCGAACGCGTGTCGCACAGCTTCCACGCGACATGGGTCTGCGGCGCCGTGGTCGTATGGCGGATCGCGAGATCGAAGCCCTCCTGCGTCAGCGAATGCAGCCGGTCGGACAGGTCGAGCTCGATCTGTACGCCCGGATGCTGGCGCAGAAAATCGGGCAGGTGCGGCACGATCTGCTGGCGCCCGAGCGCGACCGGCACCGTCAGGCGGAGCAGCCCGCGCGGCTCGCCGGCGAGATCCTTCACCCGTGCGAAATGCTGGCCGATCGACTCGAACGCGTCGCGCGTGCTGTCGACGAGCGTCTGGCCCGCATCGGTGAGCCGCACGCTGCGCGTGGTGCGCCGCACGAGCGGCACGCCGGCCGCCTTTTCGAGATCGGCGATGCGCTGGCTCATCGCGGCCTTGCTGATGCCGAGCCGCTGCGCGGCAGCCGTGAAACTGCCCGCCGCGGCCAGCACCGTCAGCGAATGGATGTGCGGCCAGAGCGCCTGGACATTTTGCTGATTCATCCGCCGATTATTCAGAATTCTGAACAGTGAATCAAGCTGCGCGGCCTTCTCCCGCCCCGCCGCTTTGCCTAGACTAGGTTCCGTTCACCCCCATTCCCATCCGCAGGAGACACGCATGACCACGGTTCCCGCCTATACGTCCGACGCCGACGTCGGCCACTACATCGACGGCGCGCCCGTCGCCGGCCGCAGCGGCCGTTTCCAGGACGTCTTCAATCCGGCGCTCGGCCGCGCGGTGCGCCGCGTCGCGCTCGCGGGCGACGACGAAGTGCAGCGCGCCGTCGCGTCCGCCCGTGCGGCGTTCCCGGCCTGGGCCGACACGCCGCCGATCCGCCGCGCGCGCGTGCTGCACCGCTTCCTGCAACTGATGAACGAGCACCGCGACACGCTCGCGGCGATCATCACGGCCGAGCACGGCAAGGTGTTCTCGGATGCGCAGGGCGAAGTCGCGCGCGGCATCGACATCATCGAATTCGCATGCGGCGTGCCGCAACTGCTGAAGGGCGATTTCACCGACCAGGTCAGCACCGGCATCGACAACTGGACGATGCGCCAGCCGCTCGGCGTCGTCGCGGGCATCACGCCGTTCAACTTCCCGTGCATGGTGCCGTGCTGGATGTTCCCGGTCGCGCTCGCGACGGGCAACACGTTCGTGCTGAAGCCGAGCGAGCGCGACCCGTCGGCCGCGCTGTTCATCGCCGATCTGCTCACGCAGGCCGGCCTGCCCGCCGGCGTGTTCAACGTCATCCAGGGCGACAAGGGCGCGGTCGATGCCCTCCTCGACCACCCGGACGTGCAGGCCGTCAGCTTCGTCGGCTCGACGCCGATCGCAGCCTACGTGCAGCAGCGCGCGGTGCAGTCGGGCAAGCGCGTACAAGCGCTCGGCGGCGCGAAGAACCACCTCGTCGTGATGCCCGACGCGAACATCGAGCAGGCCGTCGACGCGCTGATCGGCGCCGCATACGGCTCCGCGGGCGAGCGCTGCATGGCGATCAGCATCGCGGTGCTGGTCGGCGACGTGGCCGACAAGATCGTGCCGGCGGTCGCCGAGCGCGCACGCAAGCTGGTGATCGGCGACGGGATGTCGCCGGAAGTCGAGATGGGGCCGATCGTCACCGGCGACGCGCTCAAGCGCATCGAAGGCTATATCGAGCAAGGCGTGAGCGAAGGCGCGCAACTGGTGGTCGACGGTCGCGGGCTGCGCGTGCCGGGCCGCGAAGCCGGCTTCTTCACCGGCGGCACGCTGTTCGATCACGTGCGCCCGGACATGCGGATCTACAAGGAAGAGATCTTCGGGCCGGTGCTCGGCTGCGTGCGCGTGAAGGACTTCGGCGAAGCGGTCGACCTGATCAACGCGCACGAGTTCGGCAACGGCGTGTCGTGCTTCACGAGCGACGGCGGCATCGCGCGCGAATTCGCGCGGCGCATCCAGGTCGGCATGGTCGGCATCAACGTGCCGATTCCGGTGCCGATGGCCTGGCACGGCTTCGGCGGCTGGAAGAAGAGCCTGTTCGGCGACATGCACGCGTACGGCGAGGAAGGCGTGCGCTTCTACACGCGCCAGAAGTCGGTGATGCAGCGCTGGTCGTCGAGCATCGGCAAGGGCGCCGAATTCGCGATGCCGACCGCGAAGTAAGCCGGCCGGCGCGCCGTCCGCCGATCCGTTCGGCGGGTAGCGCACCGGCAGTCGCGATCAACCGGCTTTCGTGCCGTGCGCGCCGTCGGCGGTCGGCATATAGGACAACTCGAGCCGGTACGCGAGCGCGACGAACAGGCTCTGCGCGAGGCCCATCGTCGCGGTCAGCGCACGAAAGCCGAACGTCGCGCTGTCCTGCACCATCAGCGTCACTTCCGCCTCCCGCGCGAGCGGGCTCATCCGGCTGTCGGTGATCGCGATCAGCCGCGCGCCGCGCTGCGCGGCCTGCTGCGCGACCTGCACGGTCTCGTCCGCATACGGCATGAACGAAATCGCGATCATCACGTCGCCGTCGCGCACCGACCGGATCTGGCCGAGATGCATGCTGCCGAGCGCGCTGAACAGGCCGATCCGCTTGTCGGTGTGCTGCAGCGCATAGTCGAGATACACGGCGATCGGAAACGCGCGCCGCGACCCGGCGATCCAGATCGCCTGCGTATCGGCGAGCAAATCCACGGCCTGCGCGAGCGCCTGCGAATCAAGCGTCTGCCGCAACTGCTGCATCCCGGCAATGCTGCCCTTGATGAATTCGTCGGCGATCTGTTCGGGCTGCAGGCTCGACGAGCCGGCTTCGATCACGTCGCGCAGCCGCAGGTTGTACGCACGCCCCGGCGCGATCTGCTGCGCGAGCCCCTCGCGGAACAGCCGCTGCATCTCGGAGAACCCGGAGAAGCCGAAGTGCTTCGCGAAGCGCACGACGGCCGACGGCTGGACGCCGCATGCCTCCGCGAGCGACTGGATGCCTTCCAGCCCAAGCTGGTCCCGATGCGTTTCCACGTGACGCGCAATCACCTTCAGGCGATTGCTGAGACCGTCGTACTCCTGCGTCAGATGCTGCAGGAACTGCTCGACGGTGGCGGGAGGTTTCTCGGATGAACTCATCGGATAGCGCGAAGTTGACGGCCCCGATGCGCGCGCCGCCTGCGGGTGCGCCCGGGACTCACCTATGGACATGCATGAAGGGCGAATTTAATCACGTTTGCGGCACGGCCTGCGCCGCGCGCTCGCTCCCACGCGCTCGATCATCACCTGCACACGCTCCACGGCCGGAATGGAAACGATTGTCCAACGCCGTCGACGGGCCGTAAAGATTAGGGCGTCTACCGACGCCGATACACACGGCAACGCCAGGGGCCGCCGGTCGACGCCACGCGTCGGCCGCGGCTGGCTCAACGATAGTCGACCCACACGCCGCCCGCATCGGCCGAACGCACGCAATTCTCGACCCAGCGCACGCCTTCGACACCCGCATGGACGTCCGGAAAGCGGATCTGCTTCAACGTCTGCGCGTCGCCGCGATCGGCCGCGTCCATCGCGAGCGCGAAGCGCGCGTACAGGTTCGACCACGCGTCGAACAGCCCTTCCGGATGCCCGGCGCCGATGCGGTCTTCGCGCGTCGCGTTCGGGTGCAGGTACGGCATCCCGCGATCGAGCACCTGCGCGGGCTGCCCCTGGATCTCGTAGCGCAACTGGTTCGGATGTTCGTCCCACCATTCGACGCTCGCCTTCGACCCGATCACGCGCACCTTCTGCCCGTGCATCGAGCCGGCGTTCACCGCGCTCGACCACACGTAGCCGATCGCACCCGTGTCGTATTCCATGATCGTGAACGCGTTGTCCTCGAGCGGTGCGCGGCTCTTCACGAAGCTCTGCCGCGAACACATCAGCCGTTTGATCTTCAGGTCCGGCGCCATCACTTCGGAGATGTACAGCGGGTGCGTGCCGATATCGCCGAGCACGTAGCTCGGCCCCGCGAACTTCGGGTCGACGCGCCAGCGCGCGGCCGCGCTCGCGGCTTCGACGCCGTCGCTGTGAAAGCCGTGCGCGAACTGCATCTGCACGATGCGGATGTCGCCGAGATCGCCGCGCGCGATCATTTCGCGCGCCTGCTCGATCATCTGGTGTCCCGAATAGCCGTACGCGACGCCGACGATGCGGTTCTTCTCGACCGACAGCCGCTGCAGCGCCTCGGCCTCCTCGGTCGTGAAGCACAGCGGCTTCTCGCACACGACGTGCAGCCCCGCGTTCAGCGCCGCGCGGCAAATTTCGAAGTGCGTGTTGTTCGGCGTCGCGATCGACACCGCGCGGATGCCGTCGGCACGCTTCGCCTCGGCGTCGAACATCGTCCGGTAGTCGGGATAGCAGCGGTCCGCGGCGACGCCGAGCTTCACGCCGAACTGCCGCCCGCGCTCGGCATCGATGTCGAACGCGCCGGCAACCAGCTGGAAGCTGCCGTCACGCAACGCGGCCGACCGGTGGCTGTAGCCGATCTGGCTGCCGAGCCCGCCGCCGACCATGCCCCAGCGAATCGAATGTCCGAGCAGAATCTGTCCGTCGATCATGATTGTCGTGTTCCTGTCCGTGTTCAGTGTTCAGAGTGTGTGCAAAGGGTCGGGCCGACGGCCGATCACGCGAACCCGGCCGCTGCGAGAAACGCGCGGCTCGCCGCGACGTCGCGCAGGCTCGTGCCGGCATTGCGCGGATCGCGCTCCTGTTCGATCGTGATATAGCCCGCATAGCCGATGTCGTCGAGCGCGCGGCGAATCGCGCGGTAGTCGAGCACGCCGTTGCCGATCGGGCACATCACGCCGCGCGCGCACGCCGCGAAAAATGCGATGTGCTCGCGCATCACCGTGTCGTACACGGTGGCGTCGATATCCTTGAAATGCACGTAGTCGAGCCGGGCCGCGTGGCGGTGCAGCCAGGTCTCGGGATCCATCCCCGAGTAGTACAGGTGGCCCGTGTCGAGACAGAGGCCCGCCGTCTCGGCCGGAATATCGGCCACGATCCGGTCGATCTCGTCCGCGAACTCGATGTAGCCGCCCGCATGCGGATGGATCACCGCGCGCACGCCGAATTCGTCGCGCGCGAGCGTCGCGATCTGCCGGATATGGTCCACCATCCGCGCCCAGCGCTCGTCGGACAGCCGCGGCGCGCGATCGCCGTGACCGGCCGCATAGTCGCGCTCCTCGTGACCCCAGTCCATCACGACCAGGTACGGCGCCGCGTAGCGCTGGCCGTCCTGCGTCGGCAGCTTCGGCAGCCGCGTGATCAGCGCGCAGATGTCGCGCGTCTGGCGCAGCAGGTTCGGCAGGTTCTCCGGCGACACCAGGTCGTCGAAAATCGTGCCGGCGGTGATGCTCAGGCGCTGCCGTTCGAGCTCCGCGCTCACCACGTCGAGCTCGAGCGGGATATAGCCGTACGGGCCGAGTTCGATGCCCGAATAGCCGGCCTGTGCGGCTTCGGCGAGCACGTGCCGCCACGGCGGCAGGTGCGGATTCTTCACGTCGTCGACGCCCCAGCAGCACGGCGCGCAGCCAATCTTCATCGTCATGTCGGTCAGTCCATCAGGAAAGCGGCGCGCGGCCTCGAGCGCGGCCACGCGGCACGATGTCAACGTGTCCGGCACGTTCAGCCGCGATAGAACGCCGGGCGTTCGGCCATCGCGATCGGCTCGACCGCGCCGCTCTTCTGCGCGCGCACGCACGCATCGGCCGCGACCGCCGCCGCATAGCCGTCCCACGCGGACGGGCCGGTCAGCGCGCCCTGCCGCACGCCGTCGACGAACGCCTGCAGCTCGACGTCGTACGACGCGATGAAGCGCTCCTTCCAGTCGGTCATGATCTCGACCGACTGCCGCGCCGCATGCTTGAGCCCGACCGCAGGCGGATTGGGCAGCTTCGCGATGCCGTTCTCGCCGACCACCTCGCACTGGATGTCGTAGCCGTACTGGCAGTTCACGAAAATCTCGACGTCGATGCGCACGCCGGTCGCGGTTTCGAGCAGCACGATCTGCGGATCGGCGAGATGCGCGCTCGCGTGGCGCGTCTTCTTCGGGTAGACGACCTGCGCGCTCGTATAGTCCTCGCCGAGCAGCCAGCGCAGCACGTCGAGCTCGTGGATCAGCGTGTCGGTGATCGCCATGTCGGTCGTATAGCGCTCGCCGACCGACTGGTTGCGATGCGCGCAATGCAGCATCAGCGGCGCGCCGATCTCGCCGCTGTCGATCACGCGCTTGAGCGCACGATAGCCTTCGTCGTACGGACGCATGAAGCCGACCTGCACGAGCCGCTTGCCGTGCGCGATCTCGGCCTCGACGATGCGCATGCAGCCGTCGGCCGTCACCGCGAGCGGCTTCTCGCAGAACACCGGCTTGCCGTGCGCGATCGCGTCGAGCACGAACGCTTCGTGCGTCGGCCCCCACGACGTGACGAGCACGGCCTGCACGTCGGCGGCCGCGACCACGTCGTGGCCGTCGCCGTAGATTTCCGCGTCGAGCCCGTACTTCGTCACCGCATCGCGCGCCTGCTGCGGGTCGATGTCGTTGACGGCCACCACGCATGCGCCGGACAGCGTACGCGTCAGCCTGCGGATATGGTCCTGGCCGATCGCGCCGCAGCCAATCACGCCGATTTGCAAGGTCATGCAGGTGTCTCCAGTGGTTCGTTCATCAGCGGCGCGGCCCGTGCCGCGCCGGTCAGCAATGGTGCCCAAACAGCTCAGCGCGCGGCCGCCCGCTCGAAATGGCGATCGACGTAGCGCTGGATCGTGTCGCGCATGTAGCGCGACGACGCTTCCGCGCGGTCCTCCCACGCGAACACGCACGACGACATCACGCCGTCGAAGCCGGCCGCGCCGAGCGCGCCGAAAAACACGTCCCAGTCGATCTCGCCCTGCCCGATGTCGAGATGCTGGTGCACGCGGATCTGGTTCGAGCCCGGCGGGTTCACGATGTAGCGCAACTGACTGCTCTTGCGGTGATCGAACGTGTCGGCCACGCGCACGTGCGCGAGAATCGGTGCGGCGGCCGCGATCATCGCGGCCATGTCGTCGCCGTAGTAGAACGTGTGCGGCGCGATGTACGACAGCTTCAGCGACGGCGAGCCGATGTTCGTGACGATGTCGATCGCCGGCTGCAACTGCTCGATCCAGTCTTCCGGATGCGGCTCGACCGACAGCACGATGCGTTCGCGCTCGAGGATCGGCAGCAGCGCGTCCATCGAGCGAAACCACGCGGCTTCGCACAACTCCTTCGGGTTCGCGCCGGGCCGCTCGCCGACCGAACGCTCCGGCGACGCGCCGCGCCCGAACTCGGACACCATCAGCGGGCACTCCATCTCCACTGCGACCTCGATCGCCTTCTGCCAGCACCGCACGGCCCATTGCCGCTCGTCCTCGAACGGGCTCGCCCAGCGGTACATCGGCTGCAGCGACGCGAGACCGACGCCGCTCGCGCGCATCGCCTGTCGGAACGCGGACATGCGCTCGCGCGTCGCGCGCGGCATCACCCACCAGTCGAGAAAGTCGCTGCGCGGCGACAGCTCGATCTGGTCGTAGCCGAGCTCGGCGACCGCGTGCGGCAGCCGGTCGAGCGGCAGGTGGCGAATCATGTAGGGATCCAGAGCGATCTTCATCTTCTTCCCGGAAGGTTGCGTGGTGTCGGCCGCGTCGGAATCGGTCAGCGGCGCGACTTCTTGTTGCGGTACTGGTCGGCGATCACGGCCGCGACGATGATCGCGCCCTTGACCATCTCCTGGTAATACGCGTCGATGCGGATGAACGTGAAGCCCGACGTCATCACGCCGAGGATCAGCACGCCGATCACGGTGCCCGTCACGCGCCCGAGGCCGCCCGACAGCGACGTGCCGCCGATCACGACGGCCGCGATCGCATCGAGCTCGTACATCACGCCCATGCCGGACTGGCCGGAGATCGCGCGCGCGGCCGTCACGGTGCCGGCGATCCCGCTCAGGAGGCCCGCGATCGCATAGACGAAGATCAGGTGACGCGTCACGTTGATGCCCGATACGACGGCCGCGTGGCGGTTCGCGCCGATCGCATAGGTGTACTTGCCGAAGCGCGTGTAGCGCAGCACGACGTGGAAGATCGCGGCGATCACGAGAAAGACGATCACCGGGTTCGCGCCCGCGCCGATCGCCGCGAACGAGTCGGTCAGCATCGACACCGGCATCCCGTTGGTGAACCACTTCGCGAAGCCGCGCGCGGCAACCATCGTGCCGAGCGTCGCGATGAACGGCGGGATGCCCGTCATCGCGATCAGCGTGCCGTTCAGCAGGCCGACCAGCAGCCCGACGCACACGCCGGCCAGCACCGGCCAGATCACCGGCAGATCGGTGAGATGCGGAAACACCGCGCGCGGGAAGTCGGACACCTGCGCGAGGCTCGCCGACACGACGGCGGCCGCCGCGACCACCGACCCCGACGAGAGATCGATCCCGCTGGTGATGATCACGAGGTTCACGCCGACCGCGATGATGCCGATCACGGCCATCTGCAGCACGATGATCTCGAGCCGCTCGGCATTGAACAGAAAGCTCTGGCCGACGACGATCCAGCCGAGAATCTCGAAGAACAGGCTGATGCCGACCAGCACGAGGAAGATGCTCAGTTCGGGCGGCCACTTCGTATGCCGCGACTTGAGTGTCATGGTCTGCGCATCCGCGACCGGGTTCAGGTTGCCCATTTCAGTTGTCTCCAATCTTGTTTCGGCTCAGCGCGACGCGAGATCCATGATGCGGACCTGGTCGGCGTCCTTGCGATCGACGATTCCGGTCATGCGCCCTTCGTGCATCACCATCACGCGATCGCTCATCCCCAGCACTTCCGGCATTTCCGACGAGATCATCAGCACCGCGACGCCCTTGCCGGCCAGCGCGCTGACGAGCCGATGGATCTCGGCCTTCGCGCCGACGTCGATGCCGCGCGTCGGTTCGTCGAGGATCAGGATGCGCGGCTGCGTGAGCAGCCAGCGGCCGATCAGCACCTTCTGCTGGTTGCCGCCCGACAGGTTCTGGATTTCCTCGTGCAGCCCGGGCGACTTCACGCGCAGCATCCGGCTCATTTCCTCGCAGTCGCGCTTCAACTGCGCCTGCTGCACGAAATTGAACTTCACGTAGCGGCGGCTGAGCACCGCCGCTTCCATGTTCGCGAGCAGGTCGAGATTCAGGAAGCAGCCGGAGTCCTTGCGGTCCTCGGTGAGGAACGCCATCCCGTGCTTCATCGCCTGCGCGGGCGTCGAAATACGCACCGGCTTGCCGTCGATGCGGATCTCGCCCGACGTGGCCGGCACGACGCCGAACAGCGCCTCCGCGACGTTCGAGCGCCCCGAGCCGACGAGGCCCGCGACGCCGAGAATCTCGCCCGCGCGCAGCTCGAAGCTCACGTCGCGGAACACGCCGTCGACGCAGAGATCCTTCACCGACAGCACGACGTCGCCGATCGGCACCGCTTCCTTCGGAAACATCTGCGTGATCTCGCGCCCGACCATCATGCGGATGATGTCGTCGCGCGTGACGTCGCTCGACGCATGCGTGCCGATGTACTTGCCGTCGCGGAACACCGAGAACTCGTCGGCGATCTCGAACAGCTCGTTCATCTTGTGCGTGATGTAGACGATGCCCTTGCCCTGCTCGCGCAGCTGGCGAATGATCCGGAACAGGTGCGCGACTTCCTTTTCGGTCAGCGCGGAGGTCGGCTCGTCCATGATCAGCACGTCCGAGTCGAACGACACGGCCTTCGCGATCTCGACCATCTGGCGGCTCGCGACCGACAGCGTGCGCACGTCGGTTTCCGGATCGATGTCGATCGACAGCCGCTCGAACAGCGCGGCCGTGCGGCGGCGCAGCTCGGCGTGATCGATCAGGCCGAAGCGGTTCTTCGGTTCGCGGCGGATCCAGATGTTTTCCGCGACCGTCATGTACGGCATCAGGTTGAGCTCCTGATGGATCATCGCGATGCCGCGGTCGAGCGCATCGAGCGGGCCGTTCAGCACCACCGGTTCGCCGTTGATCAGGATTTCGCCCTGGTCGGGCGTGTAGACGCCGGCGATGATCTTCATCAGCGTGGACTTGCCGGCGCCGTTCTCGCCCATCAGCGCATGAACGGTGCCGCGGCGCACGCGGAACTGCACGCCGTCGAGCGCGACGACGCCGGGAAAGGACTTGCCGACGCCGCGCACCTCGAGCACGCAGTCGGCCGTGGAAGGAGGCGGCGAGCCGGACGAGCCGGCCGCCCCGGACGAAGCGGCCGGCGCGTCGCCGCCGGCCATCGGGCGCGCGATCCTGGCTGTAAACATGGACGTTCCTCGACAAGTCGCGCGCGAACCCGGCCGTGCCGGGCCCGCGCAGTTCAACGGGACAACCGGTCAGTGCTTCGCGTACTGGTTCATGTTGTCGGGCGTCACGAGTTCGAACGGCACGTTCACGTAGCGATCGACCGGCTGCTTCTTCGCAAGCTTGAGCGCCGCGGCCACCGCCTGCGCGCCCTGCCCGGTCGCGTTCTGGTAGACCGACACCTTCAACTCGCCGGCCTTCATCGCCGCGAGGCCGTCCGGCGTCGCGTCGATGCCCGCGACGACCGTTTTCGGCGTCAGCTTGCGCGCGGCCTTCAGTGCATTGATCGCGCCGATCGCCATTTCGTCGTTGTTCGACACGATCGCGTCGAACTTGGTCCCGGAGCTCAGCCAGTTCATCGTGATGTCCTGGCCCTGCGTGCGGCTCCACTTGCCTTCGCGCTTGTCGACGATCTTCATGCCCGCGCACTCCTTCGTCGCGATCACGTCCTCGATGTCCTTGGTGCGGGCGCGCGCCGATTCGTTGGACAGCTCGCCCATCAGCACGAGGATGTCGCCCTTGCCGCCGAGCAGCTTGCACACCTGGCGCGCCTGCAGCGTGCCCGACTGCTTCTCGTCGGAGGCGACGACCGCGACGCCGGCCGGCAGCTTGTCGAAATCGACCGGCTTGCGGTTCACGTAGACGAGCGGGATCTTCGCCGCGGTCACCATCTTCGTGATCTTCGGCGTCGCGTCGGTATCGACGGCGTTCACGATGATCGCGTCGACTTTCTGCGCGATCATGTTCTGGACCTGGCTCAACTGCTTGCCGACGTCATTGCCGCCGTCCTCGATCTGCACCGTCGCGCCGTCCTTCTTCGCCGAATCGGCGATGCTGTTGCGCAGGATGGTCAGGAACGTGTCGTCGAACGATGCCATCGTCACGCCGATCTTCTCGGCATGCGCGAGCGGCGCAGCCAGGATCGCGGCGGCCGCGACGGCCATCAGCTTGGTCTTCATGATCAATCTGTCTCCTCATCTCCGGGGGGCGGAAGACGGCGCATTGCGCGCCGCCGGGCCGAGTCCGATCGGATCCGATCGGGACTGAAGCATCCGGATGAAACTGTAGATCACTTCCTCGAAAATTTGGAAATTTATTTCTACGTGATTTCACCTAGGGAACTGGATTTCC
The DNA here is from genome assembly GCF_001526365.1 of Burkholderia sp. MSMB1835. Taxonomy (NCBI): domain Bacteria; kingdom Pseudomonadati; phylum Pseudomonadota; class Betaproteobacteria; order Burkholderiales; family Burkholderiaceae; genus Burkholderia; species Burkholderia sp. MSMB1835. Next base: position 163,572 of record NZ_LOYP01000055.1, on the reverse strand, counting down.
AAAAAGTCTAGACTGCGTCCGTAGCCCGAATCCCGGCGGCAGGCAGTCTCGCGTCGTGCGGCACATGCCGCGGACAGCCGCCGCCGGATCGGTCCCCTAATCTGCCGGCAGCGCCGAACGCCGGCCGCGAGCGTGACACGTGATATGAGCCTGCTGAACTTTCCGAGTGACCGCCCCATCGATCTCGCCTGCCTCGGCCGCGTGGCCGTGGATCTCTATGCGCAGCAGTACGGCAGCCGCCTCGAAGACGCGCGCAGCTTCCAGATGTATCTCGGCGGCTCGTCGGGCAACGTCGCGTTCGGCGTCGCGCGGCTCGGGCTGAAGACCGCGATGATTTCGCGCGTCGGCGACGAGCAGATGGGCCGTTTCCTGCGCGAGACGCTCGAGCGCGAAGGCTGCGACACGAGCCAGTTGCAGACCGATCGCGAGCGCCTCACCGCGCTGGTGCTGCTCGGGCTGAAGGATCGCGATACGTTCCCGCTGCTGTTCGTGCGCGAGAACTGCGCGGACATGGCCGTGCGCGCCGACGAGATCAGCGAGGACTTCATCGCCGGTTGCCGCGCGCTGGCGATCACCGGCACGCATCTGTCGACGCCGGGCACGCGCGAGGCGTCGCTGACCGCGCTCGGTTACGCGCGCCGCCACGGCGCGGTGCGCATCCTCGACATCGACTACCGGCCGGTGCTGTGGGGGCTGACCGCGCGCGGCGCCGGCGAGAACCGTTACGTCCCCGACGCGCAGGTGACGCGGCAACTGCAGCAGGTGCTCGACGAATTCGATCTGCTGGTCGGCACCGAGGAGGAATTCCTGATCGCGGGCGGCGTGCCGCACGACCTGATCTCATCGTTGCGGGCGGTGCGCGCGATCACGAACGCGACGCTGGTCGTCAAGCGCGGCGCGCTCGGCTGCTGCGTGATCGAAGGCGACGTTCCTGCGCGCATCGACGCCGCGCCGACCTTCGTCGGCGAACGCGTCGAGGTGCTCAACGTGCTCGGCGCGGGCGACGCGTTCCTGTCGGGCCTGCTGTCGGGGCTGCTGCGCGGGCGCGACTGGGCCGAATCGACGCGCATCGCGAACGCATGCGGCGCGATCGTCGTGTCGCGCCACGCGTGCTCGGCCGCGATGCCGACGCCGGCCGAACTCGCGCACTGGTTCGGCGGCAGCCGCAATCCGGCGGTCGATGCCGACCGCACGCTCGCGCACCTGCATCGCGTGACGGTGCCGCGCCGCGAATGGGACGACCTGTGCGTGATGGCGTTCGACCATCGCAGCCAGTTCTACGAACTCGCGGTGCAGGCCGGCGCGGATGAGGCGCGAATCAGCACGTTGAAGCGCCTGCTCGTGCGCGCGGTCGAACAGGTCGAGCGCGACCGCGGCATCGCCGGCCACGTCGGCGTGCTGATCGACGGCGGCGCGTACGGTCGCGACGCGCTCGCGTCGGCCACCGGGCGCGGCTGGTGGGTCGGCCGGCCGGTCGAGCTGCCGGGCTCGCGGCCGCTGCGGTTCGACGAGACGCGTTCGGTCGGCTCGTCGCTCACGCACTGGCCGACCGAACAGGTCGTGAAGTGCCTCGTTCACTATCACCCCGACGACCCCGTCGACCTGCGCGTCGAGCAGGAGCAGCGCGTGCTCGAACTGTGGGAAGCCACGCGCGCGAGCGGCAACGAGCTGCTGCTGGAAATGATTCCGCCGCGCGCGGTCACGCCGGCCGGCACCGAGGACGACGCGGTGCTGCGCACGGTCGCGCGCTTCTACAACCTCGGCGTGAAGCCCGAATGGTGGAAGCTCACGCCGCTCACCGCCGACGGCTGGGCACGGCTCGCCGCGCTGATCGCCGAGCGCGACCCGCACTGCCGCGGCGCGGTGATTCTCGGGCTGAACCAGCCGCTGCAATACCTCGTCGACAGCTTCCGCTCGGCGACCGACCCGATCGTCAAGGGCTTCATGGTCGGGCGCACGCTGTGGGCCGATGCGTCGCTGAACTGGTTCGCGGGCCGGATCGACGATCAGGCGCTGATCGACGAAGTGGCCGGCAACTTCGCGCAACTGGTCGACGCGTGGCTGGGCCGCCGGGCCGCCGCGCGCGCCGCCGCAGCCTGATGCCCGTGTTCGCGACGACCACCCGACTTCTCTCTATCGACCGACGATGACCACCACCGTAAGACTGACCGTCAGCCAGGCGCTCGTGCGTTACCTGGCCGCCCTGCGCGCCGAAGTCGTCCAGCCCGACGGCCGCACCGAGATCCTGCCGTACTGCGGCGGCGTGTTCGCGATCTTCGGCCACGGCAACGTGGCCGGGCTCGGCGAAGCGCTGCATGCCGAGAAGGACCGGCTGCCGACGTTTCGCGCGCACAACGAGCAAGGGATGGCCAATGCGGCCGTCGCGTTCGCGAAAGCGAATTTCCGCCAGCGAATGATGGCCGCGACGTCGAGCATCGGCCCCGGCGCGACCAACATGCTCACGTCCGCCGCGCTCGCGCACGTCGGCCGCTTGCCGCTGCTGCTGCTGCCCGGCGACGTATTCGTGTCGCGGCTACCCGACCCGGTGCTGCAGCAGGTCGAGGATTTCGAACAGGGCGACGTCAGCGCGAACGACTGCTTCCGGCCCGTGACGCGCTACTTCGACCGCATCGTGTCGCCCGAGCAACTGCTCGTCGCGCTGCCGCGCGCGATCCAGGTGATGACCGATCCCGCGCAGTGCGGCCCCGTGTGCCTCGCGCTGCCGCAGGACGTCCAGACCTTCGCGTACGACTGGCCCGAGGATTTCTTCGCGCCGCCGGTGATCCGGATGCGCCGGCCGCCGGCCGACCCGCTCGAACTCGCCGACGCGCTCGACGTGCTGAAGGCCGCGAAGAAGCCGCTGATCGTCGCCGGCGGCGGCGTGCTGTACAGCCAGGCGTGGGACGCGCTGCGCACGTTCGCCGACACGCACGGCGTGCCGGTGGCCGAATCGCAGGCCGGCAAGGGCAGTCTCGCGTGGGACCACCCGCTGAACCTCGGATCGATCGGCGTGACGGGCTCCCCCGCCGCGAATCGCGCGGCCGCGCAGGCCGACGTCGTGTTCGCGGTCGGCACGCGGCTGCAGGACTTCACGACCGGCTCGCACGCGCTCTACGGCGACGCAACGTTGTTGAGCCTGAACGTGCAGCCGTTCGACGCGGGTAAGAAGCGCGGCCGGCAACTGGTTGCCGATGCGCGTACGGGCCTCGGCCAGTTGTCGGCCGCGCTGGCCGGCTGGCGCGCCGACGCGGCGTGGACGGCCGCGAACCGCGACCAGGCCGCCGCATGGAACGCGCGCGTGACGGCGCTGACCACCCAGATGCCGACCGACACGCTGCCGTACGACGCGGAAGTGATCGGCGCGGTGCGCGACTCCGCGGCCGACGCCGGGCGCGACAGCGCGCGCGACGACCTCGTCGTCTGCGCGGCCGGCACGCTGCCCGCCGAACTGCACAAGCTGTGGCGCAGCGGCGTGCCGGGCAACTACCACATGGACTATGCGTATTCGTGCATGGGCTACGAAGTCGCGGGCGGCCTCGGCGCGAAGCTTGCACGACCGGAGCGCGAAGTGATCGTGATCGTCGGCGACGGCTCGTACATGATGCTCAACGCGGAGCTCGCGACCTCCGTGATGCTCGGCCGCAAGATCATCGTCGTGATCCTCGACAACCGCGGCTACGGCTGCATCGAGCGGTTGCAGCTCAACTGCGGCGGCGCGAGCTTCAACAACATGCTCGACGACTGCGTGCCCGAAGGCGGCGAACGTTCGACGATCGACTTCGCGATGCATGCGCGCGCAATGGGCGCGCAAGCCGTGCACGTGCGCGACGTCGGCGAGCTGCGCCGCGAAATGAAACGCGCACGGGCGGCGACGAAGAGCCAGGTGCTCGTGATCGACACCACGCACCGTCGCACCACCGACGACGGCGGCGCGTGGTGGGAAGTCGCGGTGCCGCAGGTCTCCGCACGCGCCGATGTCGAACGCGCGCACCAGGCGTATCTCGACGCGAAAACCCGGCAGCGGCGCTGATCGCGCACGCTGCGCCACGAACACGCCCCGCCCCCATCATCCGAATCGAATCGAGGAAGCAAGACATGAGCTGGAACGTCCGCATCGGCATCAACCCCCTGTCGTGGATGAACGACGATCTGCCGTCGCTCGGCGGCGAGACGCCGCTCGAGACGGCGCTGAAGGAAGGCGCCGAAATCGGCTATGCGGGCTTCGAGCTCGGCAACAAGTTTCCGAAGACGGGCCCCGAACTGAAGGCGAAGCTCGCCGAATTCGGGCTCGTGTGCGTGTCGGGCTGGTATTCGGGCTTCCTCGCGGAAGTCGCGCCGGGCATGACCGACGCCGATGCCGTCGCGGCGGAGATCGCGCGCTGCCGCGCGCACATGACGAAGCTGCAATTCAACGACGTGACGGTCGTCGTGTACGGCGAATGCGCGGGCACGATCCAGGGCAGCATCGACACGCCGGTCGCGAAGCGCCCGCGTTTCGTCGACGACGAAGCGTGGCGGCGCTACGCGGCGCGCCTCGACGCGTTCGGCGCGCATCTGCTCGACACCTACGGGATCCGGCTCGCCTACCATCACCACATGGGCGCGTACGTCGAGTCGCCGGACGACGTCGACCGGCTGATGGCGCTGACCGATCCCGCGAAGGTGTTTCTGCTGTTCGACACCGGCCACGCGTATTTCGGCGGCGCGGCCGACCCGGTCGCGCTGCTGAAGAAGCACGTGTCGCGCGTGGCGCACGTGCATTGCAAGGACGTGCGGCCGCGGGTCGTCAACCAGGCGCGCAACGACGGCTGGAGCTTCCTGAACGGCGTGATCAACGGCACCTTCACGGTGCCGGGCGACGGCGCACTCGACTACGACGCGACGCTGCGCACGCTGAAGGATGCCGGCTACGAGGGCTGGCTCGTCGTCGAGGCCGAGCAGGATCCGGCCGTCGCGCCGAGCTATGCGTATGCGAAGAAGGGCTACGAATCGCTGCGCGCGATCGTCGACCGGTTGAGCGCGTGAGCCCGCGCGCAAGCGCCCGAGCATTCGCGTCCTACCCTATTGCGGAGACCCACTTCATGACGATTTCTCCCCTGCTGGTCAAGGCATCCGCCGACCGCGAAATCTGCAACGTCACGCCCGAATCGGCCGGCTGGAAGCACGTCGGCTTTCGCGCGCTGCGCCTGAAGGCCGGCGATACCGAAACGGTCGACACGGGTACGCGCGAGCTGTGCGTCGTCGTGCTGACGGGTACGGTGCGCGCCGAAGTCGACGGCGAAACCCACGATGCGCTCGGCAAGCGCGACAGCGTGTTCGAGGAAGTGTCTCCGGATGCACTGTACGTGCCGGGCGGCAAAACCGTCACGCTGGTCGCGACGCGCGATGCGGAAGTCGCGCTGTGCACCGCGCCGTACGCGAGCGGCGACAAGCCCGTGCGGCGCCTCGACGGCGAACGGATGCGCCGCTCGGTGCGCGGGCAAGGCACCAACACGCGCTACGTCTGCGACATCCTGATGGGCGACAACCCGGCCGCCGAGCGTCTCCTCGTCGTCGAAGTCGTCACGCCGGCCAGCCATTCGAGCAGCTATCCGCCGCACAAGCACGACCGCGACGCGGCGCCCGACGAAACCTCGCTCGAGGAAACCTACTATCACCGGATCGATCCGCCGCAGGGTTTCGCGTTCCAGCGCGTGTACACCGACGACCGCAGCCTCGACGAGGCGTGTGCGGTCGAGAACCACGACGTCGTGATGGTGCCGCGCGGCTACCACCCGGTCGTGGCTCCTCACGGCTACAACCTGTACTACCTGAACGTGATGGCCGGACCGAGCCGCGCGTGGGCGTTCAAGAACGACCCCGCGCACGAGTGGATGCTCGATGCGGCGCCGAAACGCTGACGTGCCGAAGCGCCGAAGCACTGAACGGAACACGGGCCCACGCGGCCCGTGACGATGCGACGCCCGGCACGCGTATCGAGCCGGCAACGCTACGGAGCCCGCCATGGTGACGTCCCCCTTTCGCCTCGAACCCCACGCCGTCGACGACGATGCGTCGACCCCGGCGCTGCCGCACTTCGATGCGGCCGTCGCGCGCCGCATGGGAGAAATCGCGGTCAACCTCGCGTCGCGACGCGGGCTGCCGATCGCGGTCGGCATCGTCGGCGAGCAGACGCTGCTGTTCTACTGTGCGCTCGACGGCAGCGGCGCGCACGACGGCGATGCGATCCGCCGCCGGCAGAACACGGTCCTGCGTTTCGGCCAGAGTTCGCTCGCGGTCGGCGCGCGCTTTCGGCGTGCCGGCTGGTCGCTGCGGTCGCAGGGCCTGTCGGACGACGACTACGCGCTCGACGGCGGCGGCGTGCCGTTGCGGGTCGCCGGCGCCGGCATCGTCGGCGCGATGGCGATCGCGGGCCTCGGCGCCGAACGCGATCACGCGCTCGTCGTCGAATGCTTGCGATGGCACGTCGGCGCGAATGCGCGGGCGATGAGCGCGTAGCGGCGCGAACGGCGCTCCTGCCCCGTTCGCGCGATACCGCCGACGCTCAGTTCAACCCGCCGCTCACGACGAGGTGCTCGCCGGTCATCCAGCGTGCATCGTCCGAGGCGAGGAACACGGCGACCGACGCGATGTCGTTCGGCTCGCCGAGGCGGCCGAGCGGCGTCTGGCCGCGCACCTGCGCTTCGAGATCGGAACCGATGATGCCCGCGCTGTGCGTGCCTTCGGTCACGATCATCCCCGGGTTGATCGCGTTCACGCGGATCTTGCGCGGGCCGAGTTCGAGCGCGAGCACGCCGGTGATCGCGTCGACCGCACCCTTCGTGCCGCTGTACACGGCGCTCGCGGGCGGCGTGATGCTGGTCACGACCGAGCTGATGTTGATGATGCTCGCGCCTTCGCCGAGATGCTTGACCGCCGCCTGCGTGGTCAGCAGCACGCCGAACACGTTCGTGTCGAACTGCCGGCGGTAGTGTTCCTCGGTGATCGCTTCGATCGGCGCGAATTCGTACACGCCGGAGTTGTTGACGAGCACGTCGAGACGGCCATACGTTTCGATCGCGGTATCGACGATGCGTTGCGCGTCGGCGGCCTTCGACACGTCGCCGCCGACCGCGACCGCGCGGCCGCCCGCTTCCGCGATCGCGCTCACGACCGCATCCGCGCCTGCCTTGCTGCTCGCGTAATTGACGACGACCGCTGCACCTTCGTCGGCCAGTGCCTTCGCGATTGCCGCGCCGATGCCCTTCGATGCGCCCGTGACGATCGCTACCTTGCCTGTGAGCTTGCTCATGATTTCATTCCTCAGTCCGAAGACGTTCGATGGATGGTGCCGGTTGCCGCGACGATGCGTCGATGCGTTGCGATGGCGACCGGCCTGACTGGCAATGTACGGTGCGGCACCGCGACGATAAAGCGGCTCGACGCGAATTGACTGGCGGAGTTTGCCGAACAATCGACTGGATGCCGTCAGCCGGCGCTCAGCCACGCGCGCGCGACCTCGCCGCCCAGCCCGTCGAGCCCGCCGTCGTAGACGATCCGTCCGCGCCCCATTACCGCCGCGCGCCGCGCGAGCCGCGGCGCGAGCTGCAGCCGCTGCTCGATCAGCACGATCGACACGCCGTCGGCCTGCAGCGCGGCGAGGCACGCGCCGACTTCGTCGACCGCGAGCGGCGCGAGCCCTTCGGCCGGCTCGTCGACGATCAGCACGCGCGGCCGGCCGGCGAGTGCGCGCACCAGCGCGAGCACCTGCTGCTCGCCGCCCGACAGCCGCCCGGCTTTCACGTCCGCGCGCGCGGCCAGCAGCGGAAACCGCTCGAACAGGCGGTCGAGCGCCGCGCGTTCGGCGGCGCCGCTCGCGCCGCGCAAACCGAGCCGCAGGTTGTCGCGCACGGTCAGCAGCGGAAATACGTCGCGGCTTTCGGCCACGTAAGCGACGCCGCGCCGCGCGATCTCGAACGTGCGCGCGCCCGCGCATTCGGCGCCGGCGATGCGCACCGAGCCGGCCGTGCGCACGAGCCCCATCACGGCCTTCGCGAGCGTCGAGCGCCCCGAGCCGTTGCGGCCGAGCAGCGCGAGCGTCTCGCCCGGCGCGAGCGCGAGATCGACGCCGTCGAGCACGGGCTGCACCCCGTACCACGCACGCAGGCCGCGAATCTCGAGCACGGCGCTCATGCCGCGCCCTCGCCCAGATAGGCGGCCCGCACGCGCGGATCGGCGCGGATCGCGTCGGGCGCGCCGGTCGCGACCACCGTGCCGCGCACGAGCACCGTGATGCGTTCGGCGAAACCGAACACCGCGTCCATGTCGTGCTCGATCATCAGCACGGTGCGGCCCTGCGTCGTCGCGCGGATCAGCGCGATCATCCGCGCCGCCTGCGCGCGGCTCATGCCGGCCGTGGGCTCGTCGAGCAGCAGCGTACGCGCGCCGCTCGCGAGCGCGATCCCGAGATCGAGCGCGCGCTGCTCCGCATAGCTCAGCTCGGCGGCCGGCATGTCGCGCCGCGCATCGAGGCCGATGTCGTGCAGCACGCGCGCCGCCGCGCGATCGATCGACGCCGATTCGCGCAGCCGGTTCCACCAGCGCCGCCGTTCGGCGGGCGCATGCAGCGCCGCGCAGCGCAGGTTGTCGAACACCGTCAGGCGCGCGAACGCGCTCGTCTGCTGGAAACTGCGGCCGATGCCGAGGCGGCTCGCGACGACCGGCCCGCGCCCGCGCAGCTCGACGCCGTGCAGCACGACGCGCCCGCGCGTGGGCCGCGTCGCCCCGGCGATCACGCCGAACAGCGTCGATTTGCCCGCGCCGTTCGGCCCGATCAGCGCGTGGCGCTCGCCGGCCGCGATGCTCAGGTCGACCCCGTCGAGCACGGTCTGCGCGCCGAAGCGCTGCACGACGCCGTGAAGCGCGATCGCGTTGCCGTTCATCGCCCGTCCTCCCGCGTGGCCACCGCCGCGTCATGCCCGAGCCGCGCGCGCCAGCGCCACAGCAGCGTGCCGATGCCGGCCGCCGAGCACGCGACGGCCCAGCCGGCCGGCGTATCGGCGTCGATGTTCCACGCGCCGAACGCGAAGCCCGTGCCGTCGTCCTGCGCGAAGCGCCATGCATAGCCGAGCTCGGCCGCGCAGACGATCGCGATGCCCCAGAACGCGCACGCACCGACGGCGCACAGCACGCGCCACCGCTCGACGGCCGGCGCGCCGCGCCGCAGCGCAGGCGCGAACGCCCGCGCAATGCCCGCGATCCCGCCGGGCGCGGCGACGACGATCGCGACGAACAGCACGCCGAGATACAGCGCCCACGCGCGCGACACGCCCGCGACGACGATACTCAGCGCGGTCAGCACGGCCGCGCCGGCCGCCGGCCCGAAGAAGGCGCCGGTGCCGCCGATCACCGCGGCGATCAACACGGTCGCCGAGCGCGCCATCGACACGCTGTCGGGCGTCGCGATCTCGACGTCGATCAGCGTCAGCGTGCCGGCGATGCCGGCGAAGAACGATGCGCAGGTGACCATCGCGAGCCGCACGCGGCGCGGATCGGTGCCGAGCGCGGCGACGCGCGCCGGGTTGTCGCGCACCGCGTTCGCGAGCCGCGCGAGCGGCGTGCGCGTCAGCGCATGCATCGCCCACGCCGACACGACGCACCACGCGGCGATCAACGCATACGCGTGCGCCGGCGCGCCGAAATGCGCGTTGCCCCACGGCGCACCGCTCGCACGGTCGATCGGCACCCCGCCGAGGCCGCCGAACCACGCGGGCACGCTCCACGCGGCGGCCGCCACGCATTCGCCGAGGCCGAGCGTGATCATCGCGAACGCGGTGCCGGAACGGCGCGTCGCCAGCAGCCCGGCGACGAACCCGAAGCCCGCGCCGGCCACGCCGCCGACGAGCGGCAACAGCGGCAGCGGGCCGCCGATATGGTTGAACCAGTGGGCGGCCGCGAACGCGCCGAGGCCCGCGAATGCCGCATGCCCGAACGACAGCAGCCCGGTCGTGCCGAGCTGCAGGTTGTACGACAGCGCGAGCACGACGAGCGCGGCCGTCTGCGCGAGATAGCCGAGCACCGCGCCATGCGGCCACAGCCATGCGGGCAGCGCGACGCACGCGGCGAACAGCGCCCAGCGCACGCATCCGGCCAGTGCGCGGCTACGCATCGGCACGCTCGCCGAACAGCCCGCGCGGCCGCGCGACCAGGACCGCGACGAGCAGCAGGTACGGCACCAGCGGCGCCAGTTGCGCGATCGACACGGTGGCCACGCTGTCGGGCAGCGCGATGCCCGTCCATGCCGCGAGGTCGCGCAGCGACGTGTCGCTCGCGGCCGCGAAGGTCTGCGCGAAGCCGACCGCGAGCGACGCGACGAACGCGCCGCCGAGCGAGCCGAGCCCGCCGATCACGACCACCGCGAACACGACCGATCCGACGGTTTCGGCCAGCGCGGGCTCGATCACCGCGAGCGGCGCGCCGATCACGCCGGCCAGCGCCGCGAGCGCGGTCCCCGCACCGAACAGCGCCGTCATCACGCGCGGCACGTCGTAGCCGAGCGCCTCGACGGCCGCGCGATGCGTGAGCGCCGCGCGCACGACGAGCCCGAGGCGCGACGCGCGCAGCAGCCCGCCGAGCGCGACCAGCATCGTCGCGGACATCGCCATCATGAACAGCCGGTAACGCGGCAACGCGAGACCGAACACGGTCACGGGCGCGCCGTCGAACAGCGGCGGCACGGGCGCCGGCAGCGGCGCGAGACCCCATGCGAGTTTCGTGCCCTCGCCGATCAGGTACGCGAGACCGAAGGTCAACAGCAGTTCGCTCGTATGGCCGCGCGCCTGCACGCGGCGCAGCAGCGCGCGTTCGCAGCCGGCGCCGAGCAGCCCGACGGCCAGCGGCGCGAACACGAGCGCGGGCCAGAAGCCCGCGGAGGCCGCGATGCCGTAGCCGACATACGCGCCGAGCATGTAGAAGCTCGCATGGGCGAAGTTGAGCACGCCCTGCACGCTGAAGATCAGCGTGAGGCCGGCCGACAGCATGAACAGCAGCAAGCCGTAGCTGAGGCCGTTGAAGGCCTGGAGCGCGAACGCGTGCACCGCGTATCGTCAGGCGGCGAGCGGTTCGAGCGCGGCGCGCAGTGCATCGGGCAGCGGCACCGGGCGACGCGTGCCGCGATCGACGTACACGTGCACGAAATGCCCCTGTGCGGCGGGCGCCGCATCGCCTCGGGCGAACAGCCCGACTTCATAGCGCACGCTCGACGTGCCGAGCTTCACGACGCGCAGGCCCGCGTCGACCGATTGCGGAAACACGAGCGGCGCGAAGTAGTTGCATTGCGTCTCGACGACGAGCCCGATCGTCTGCCCATGCTCGACGTCGAGCACGCCCGCGCGGATCAGGTACTCGTTCACGACGGTGTCGAAGTAGCTGTAGTAGACGACGTTGTTCACGTGCCCGTAGACGTCGTTGTCCATCCAGCGGGTCGTGATCGGCAGGAAGTGGCGATAGGCGTCGCGCGGACGCGGCTGCGGCTTGTCGGACATGGCGATGGCGGTCAGGGCGATGGAAGCGAAGGGAACGACGGGGACGACGCGTGACGGCCGCACGACGCGGCGCGCCGGCCGGCGACGAAGCGCCGCGACGCGCGCGCCACGGCGGACGGCATGCTGCGGGCAGGCCGGCGCGTCACTGCCCCGGCCGGTCGACGAATTCGAAATCGAGGCCGCGCGCGCGCATCCAGTCGGCGAGCGCGACGCCCGTGCCGGCGCGCCACGGGCGCAGCAGCGGCGGATCGACGAGCTTGTATTCGAGCAGTTCCGGCGACAGCGACACCGTGCCCGACGCCCGCACGTGGTACGCGATGATCAGCTCGTTCTTGCGCATGAATTCGTACACGCCGACGAGCGATACGTGCTCGGCCTTCAGCGCGGTTTCCTCGAATACCTCGCGCGCGATGCCGTCCTCGGGCGTCTCGCCGTTTTCGAGGAAGCCGGTGATCAGCGCGAACATCCCTTCGGGCCACGCCGCGTTGCGCGCGAGCAGGACCTTGCCGTCGAGTTCGACGATCGCGGCGACGACGGGCAGCGGGTTGTTCCAGTGCACGTAGCCGCAGGACTCGTCGGGGCAGGCCTGGCGGATGCGGCCGCCTTCATGGTCGGGATCGGCCCGCTCGGTCAGCGGGCTCGCGCAGCGCGGGCAAAAGCGATAGTCGGCGGTGGTCATCGATGGCAATCTGGCGAGCGCCGGACGGCCGTGTGCCGGCTGCCCGCGCACCCGCTCGGCGCGGGAAAGGCTTCATTCTAGCGAGTTTGCCCGCGCCCGAGACGATCCGGCCCCACCGGCGTCAGGACGACCGGCGCCCGCGGGCGGCGCTCGCCGCGAAGCCGGCGGCACCGATCAGCAGCGCGGCCGCCGCGACCCCCAGCGCGGGCATAAACGACCCGAAGCGCGCAGCGAGCGGCGCCGCGACGAGCGGCCCGAGTATCTGCCCGACGCCGTACGATGCGGTCGCATAGCCCATCAGCCCGGCCGCACGCTCGCCGTGCAGGCGCCGCGCCTCGCACATCGCGAACAGCGTGATCGCGGTGAACGGCAGGCCGAGCAGCGCGCTGCCGATCGAGAAGCCGGCCGCGTTCGGCCACACGATTCCGGCCGCGATGCCGAGCGCCTGCGTCGCGCAGCCGGCCGCGAGCAGCAGCCGGTTGTCCCAGTGCCCGGGCAGCCGCGCGGCGGTGATCGCGCCGACGATCAGCGCCGCGCCGAACATCGGCCAGAACAGGTCGGGCCACGGCGAACCGGCCGGCAGCGCGGCGCGCGCGATCACCGGCAGGAACGTCGCGGTGACGATGTAGCCGAAGCCCGGCGCGCCGTACAGCACGACGAGCCACGCGGCGTCCGCGCGACGGCTGCGCGTGGCCGCCCGTGCCGCCCGTGCCGCCAGGGCGGCGGGCGCCCCGGCGGCCGGCGGCCCTGCCTGCGCGTGCGCCGAGGCCGAAGCCGACGCCGGAGCCGAGGCCGAAGCCGGCGCCGCACCGAACGTGCGCCAGATCGCGACCGACAGGACGGCCGACAACGCCGCGAAACCGAGCCAGCCCACCGCCGCACGCTGGCCGGCCAGCGCACTGCCGATGAGCCCCGTCACGACGATGCCCACGCCCGGCCCCGCGTAGATCACCCCGCTCCATTCGGGCGCACTCAGCTCGGCCAGGCGCCGCAACCCCCATTGCGACATGAACACGAACGTCCATGCGCTGACGACGCCCGCGACGAAACGCACGACGAGCCACGCCGGCAGCCAGTGGCCGGCACCCATCGCGGCGGTCAGCAGCACGGTCGCGACGAGCCCGACACGCACCATCCGCGCGGGCGCGACGCGCAGCGCCGCGCAACTGAGCGCCCCGACGAAGTAGCCCGCGTAGTTCGCCGACGCGAGCCAACTGCCTGCTTTCAGGCCGATCGAGCCGTCCGCGAGCATCAGCGGCAACAGCGGCGTGAACGCGAAACGGCCGACGCCGAGCACGACGGCCAGACCGATCATGCAGGCGAGCGCGGCCGCGCGGGCGCGGCGGTCGGCGTGGTCGGACGAAAGCACGCGGGCGGCGGCGGTCGGGGCATCGAAGCGGGACATGGCGGCATGGGCCGACGCGTCGCGCGCCGGCCGGATCGGGAATCGGAACGTCTCCATCCTAGCTTGACCAAACGTTCTCTAAAAATGAATAATTGAGAATCAAGTCATCCCATGGAGAGAATCATGGACCTGGCGGCGCTGGCGATCTTCCGGGCGGTGGTGCGCGAGAACGGCGTGACGCGCGCGGCGGCCAAGCTCAATCGCGTGCAGTCGAACGTCACGACGCGCATCAAGCAGCTGGAGGAGGAGCTCGGCGCGGCGCTGTTCGTGCGCGACGGCCGCCGGCTCGTGCTGACGCCGGCCGGGCATACGCTGCTGCCGTATGCGGAACGCCTGCTCGCGCTCGCCGACGAGGCGCGCGACGCGGTGCGCGAGGACACGCCGCGCGGCCGGCTGCGGCTCGGCACGATGGAAAGCACGGCCGCGAGCCGGCTGCCGACCCTCCTCGCGCGCTACCACCATGCATGGCCCGACGTATCGCTCGAACTGCTGACGGGCACGACGGGCTGCCTGATCGACCGCGTGCGCGACTTCGAAATCGACGCCGCGCTGTTCGCGCGCCCGCCCGAGCCGGACACGCTGCCCGACACGTTCGAGACGGTGCCGATCTTCCGCGAGGATCTCGTGCTGCTCACCCCGCGCGGCCATCCGCCGGTGCGCACGCCGCGCGACGTGCTCCTGCCGACGCTGATCGCGTTCGAGCGCGGCTGCGCGTATCGCAAGTACGTCGAGCAATGGTACGCGGCGCACGGCGCGAAGCCGGCGCGCGTGCTCGAGCTCGGCTCGTATCACGCGATCGTCGCGTGCGTCGCGGCCGGCGCGGGCATCGCGGTCGCGCCGCGTTCGGTGCTGAATCTGCAGCCCGAGCCCGGCAACATCGCCGCGCACACGATTCCCGAACTGGAAGGCATCGACACGCTGCTCGCGTGGCGGCACGGTTATGCGTCGGCGGCGCTCGCCGCGCTGCGCGATGCGCTCACCGACGCCGCGCGACAGCCCGGCGACGCGGCGAAGCCGACCGCGACCGTGCCGGCCTGACCGGGCTCGCGCGTCGCCGCATCGAGCGACGCGCCGGTACGGCACAAACGAAACGACCCGACCGGCGCATCCGCCGATCGGGTCGTTTTCGCTTCACGCGACGCCGTCGGTACGACAACGTCGCATCGGTCGTGCAACGATCAGAGCCGCTCTTCGACCCAACCCTTCACGCCGGCCAGCGCGCCCGGCAGATTCGCCGGCTCGGTGCCGCCTGCCTGCGCCATGTCCGGACGGCCGCCGCCCTTGCCGCCGACCTGCTGCGCGACGAAGTTCACGAGCTCGCCGGCCTTGACCTTCTTGCTCGCATCCGGCGTGACGCCCGCGATCAGGCTGACCTTGCCGCCTTCGACGGCCGCCAGCACGATCGCCGCGTTCTTCAGCTTGTCCTTCAGCTTGTCGACCGTTTCGCGCAGCGTCTTCGCGTCGGCGCCGTCGAGCGTCGCGGCCAGCACGTACACGCCGCCGACTTCGACGGCCTGCTGCGCGAGCTCGTCGCCCTGGCTCGACGCGAGCTTCGACTTCAGCGCGCCCAGTTCCTTCTCGAGCGCCTTCACCTGGTCCTGCACCTGCGCGATGCGCTGCGTGAGTTCCGACGGCTGCGCCTTCAGCGCCGCCGCCGCTTCGTTCACGCGCGCGTCGAGCTCCTGCACGTAGCGCACCGCGTTGTCGCCGGTGATCGCCTCGACGCGGCGGATGCCGGCCGCGACGCCGCCTTCGACGACGATCTTGAACAGGCCGATGTCGCCGGTGCGGTGCACGTGCGTGCCGCCGCACAGTTCGCGCGAGAAACCGAGGTCGAGCACGCGCACTTCGTCGCCGTACTTCTCGCCGAACAGCGCCATCGCGCCGCCCTTCACCGCTTCGTCGTACGGCATCACGCGCACAATGCCCGGCGCGTTCGCGAGGATTTCGGCGTTGACGATCTGCTCGACGCGACGGATCTCGTCGTCGGTCATCGGCGCGTTGTGCGCGAAGTCGAAACGGGTTTTCTCCGCGTCGACGAGCGAACCCTTCTGCTGCACGTGCGCGCCGAGCACTTCGCGCAGCGCCTTGTGCATCAGGTGCGTGGCCGAGTGGTTGCGCTGCGTGCGTGCGCGGCGCTGCGCGTCGATTTCCGCGCGCAGCACGTCGCCGACCTTGAGCGTGCCCTGCTCCAGCGTGCCGTGGTGACCGATCACGTCGGCCTGCACCTTCAGCGTGTCGGCCACCGCGAAGCGCGTCGATGCATTCGCGAGCACGCCCTGGTCGCCGACCTGGCCGCCCGATTCCGCGTAGAACGGCGTGTGATCGAGCACGACGACCGCATCCTGGCCGGCCTTCACTTCGTTGACGGCCGAACCGTCGACGTACAGCGCGACGACCTTCGCGTCGTCGAACGCGATTTCCTCGTAACCGTGGAACGTGGTCTTCGCGCCCGTGTATTCGAGGCCCTGCGTCGCCTTGAACTTGCCGGCCGCGCGCGCCTGCTCGCGCTGGCGCGCCATCGCGTCGTCGAATGCCGGCTCGTCGACCGTCATCCCGCGCTCGCGGCACACGTCGGCCGTCAGATCCAGCGGGAAGCCGTAGGTGTCGTGCAGCTTGAACGCGAGCTCGCCGTCGAGCACCTTGCCGCCCTTCGCGTCGACGTCGGCGAGCGCGGCCTCGAGGATCGACATCCCGTGCTCGATCGTTTCGAAGAAGCGCTCCTCTTCCTGGCGCAGCACGTCGGTCACGCGCTGCTCGGCTTCCTTCAGCTCCGGATAGGCCGTGCCCATCTCGGCGACGAGGTCGGCCACCAGCTTGTGGAAGAACGCGCCCTTGCGGCCCAGCTTGTAGCCGTGGCGGATCGCGCGGCGCACGATCCGGCGCAGCACGTAGCCGCGGCCTTCGTTGCCGGGGATCACGCCGTCGACGATCAGGAACGAGCACGCGCGGATGTGATCGGCGATCACCTTCAGCGAGTTGTTCGTGAGGTCGCCGATCTCGGTCACGCGCGCGGCGGCCTTGATCAGGTTCTGGAACAGGTCGATCTCGTAGTTGCTGTGCACGTGCTGCAGCACCGCGGCGAGACGCTCGAGGCCCATGCCGGTGTCGACCGACTGCTTCGGCAGGCGCGTCATGTTGCCCTGCGCGTCGCGGTTGAACTGCATGAACACGAGGTTCCAGATCTCGATGTAGCGGTCGCCGTCTTCTTCCGGCGACCCCGGCGGCCCGCCCCACACGTCCGGGCCGTGGTCGTAGAAGATTTCGGTGCACGGGCCGCACGGGCCGGTGTCGCCCATCGTCCAGAAGTTGTCCGACGCGTAGCGCGCGCCCTTGTTGTCGCCGATCCGGATGATCCGCTCGGTCGGCACGCCGACTTCCTTCGCCCAGATGTCGTACGCTTCGTCGTCTTCCTGGTAGACGGTGACCCACAGTTTTTCCTTCGGCAGCTGATAGACCGTGGTCAACAGCTCCCACGCGAACTTGATCGCGTCGTGCTTGAAGTAGTCGCCGAACGAGAAGTTGCCGAGCATCTCGAAGAACGTGTGGTGGCGCGCCGTGTAGCCGACGTTCTCGAGGTCGTTGTGCTTGCCGCCCGCGCGCACGCTGCGCTGCGCGGTAGTGGCGCGCGAGTACGGGCGCGGGTCCGTGCCGAGGAAGACGTCCTTGAACTGGACCATGCCCGAGTTCGTGAACATCAGCGTGGGATCGTTACCGGGCACGAGGCTCGACGAGCGGACGATCGTGTGGCCCTTCGATTCGAAGAATTTGAGGAATTTCTCGCGGATTTCGGCAGCTTTCATGGCGTGCGGGGACAGTCTGGCAAAGACGGCTTCAAACGCCGGCGCCCCAGGCGGGGCGCGCGGCGGCATGGATTCGGAAACGATCGATTATACGATACAGACCGCCCGCCCAAGCGGCAGCGGCCCGCTGCGCCGGACGACCGGCCTGGGCCACCGGCGCGGCCGATTCGCCTTAAGATGCTCGGCATGCCAATCGGCCGTGCCCGGCAAGGCAGGCCAGCCATGAAAGGAGACGATTCGACGATGGGTGCCCTGAGCCATATCCGCGTGCTGGACCTGACCCGCGTGCTCGCGGGCCCGTGGTGCGCGCAGACCCTTGCCGATTTCGGCGCGGACGTGATCAAGGTCGAGCGCCCGGGCGCCGGCGACGACACGCGCCACTGGGGCCCGCCGTACCTGAAGGACGCGGACGGCGCGGATACTGCCGAGGCCGCGTACTACCTCGCGGCGAATCGCAACAAGCGCTCGGTGACGATCGACATCGCGACGCCGGAGGGCCAGCAGATCGTGCGCGAGCTCGCCGCGCAAAGCGACGTCGTGCTCGAGAACTACAAGGTCGGCCAGTTGAAGAAATACGGGCTCGACTACGACGCGCTGCGCGCGGTGAAGCCGGATCTCGTCTATTGCTCGGTCACCGGCTTCGGCCAGACCGGCCCGTATGCGCATCGCGCGGGCTACGACTTCATCGTACAGGGCATCGGCGGCTTCATGAGCATCACCGGCGAACGCGACGGCGAGCCGGGCGGCGGCCCGCAGAAGGCCGGCGTCGCGATCGCCGATCTCGCGACCGGCCTCTATTCGACGATCGCCGTGCTCGCCGCGCTCGCGCACCGCGACCGCACGGGCGAAGGCCAGTACATCGACATGGCGCTGCTCGACGTGCAGGTCGCGCTGCTCGCGAACATGAACACCAACTTCCTCGCGAGCGGCAAGCCGCCGGTGCGCTGGGGCAACGCGCATCCGAACATCGTGCCGTACCAGACGTTCCAGACGCGCGACGGCTGGATCATCGTCGCGGTCGGCAACGACGGGCAATTCCGCAAGTTCGTCGAGGCCGGCGGGCGGCCCGAGCTGGCCGACGACGAGCGCTTCGCGACGAATCCGTCGCGCGTGCGCCATCGCGACACGCTGGTGCCGATCCTCGCGGAGATGGTGAAGGCGCGCGACAAGGCCGACTGGATCGGCGCGCTCGAAGCGGCCGGCGTGCCGTGCGGGCCGATCAACGATCTCGACGAGGTGTTCGACAACGAGCAGGTGGTCGCGCGCGGGATGCAGGTGTCGCTGCCGCACCCGTGCGGCGCGGAGGTAAAGCTCGTGCGCAACCCGATCCGGATGAGCGCGACGCCGCCCGACGCGCGCACGGCCCCGCCGTTGCTCGGCGCGCAGACGGACGACGTGCTGCGCGACATGCTCGGCTACGACGACGAGCGGATCGCGGCGTTGAAGGCGAAACAGGCGATCTGACGCGGTTCGGGTGACGGCGTCGCGGCGGCGCACCCGATGACGACGATCGGATCAGACAGCCGCGACTCGCGCACGGCGAGCAGACGCACTAACGTGCGAGCGCATCGAGCCAGCCGCGCGCTTGCGGCCAGTCGCCGAGCCCGCTGTCGGCGTTGATGTGGCCGCGCGGGCCGAGCTCGTGGAACGTGCTGCCCCACGCGTTCGCGCAGCCGCGCGCGAAGGCGAGCGAACCGTACGGATCGTCGCTGCTTGCGACGACGCAGGTCGGAAACGGCAACCGTTCGTGCGGCACCGGGCCGAAGCCGTGCGCGTCGGCCGGAAACGCCGGCCCGGCGGGATCGGGCAGCGCGACCAGCAGCGCGCCGCGCACTTTCGCGAGCGCGGCCGGCCGCGCGTAGCGGGTCGCCCACCATGCGGCGGTCAGCGTGCCGAGACTGTGGCCGGCGATCAGCACCGGCCCGCGGGCGGCTTCGACCGCCCGGTCGAGCGCGAGACACCAGCCGTTGCGGAATGCCCGCTCCCAGTCGGGCATCGCGACGCGCACGAAACGCGCGTCGGCGCGCTCCCAGCGGCTTTGCCAGTGGAACGGGCCGGAGTTGCCGTAGCCCGGCAGCACGAATACGCGGGGGGTGCTCATGAAAGGATTCGTCGGCGCATGAAGTCGTTATGTGGCGTCGACGAAGTGTCGCACACCCGTTCCTCCCTGATGTTGCCTGTCGAAAAACGGACGGGGTGTGCGGGCGGGCCGTTACGCGTACGGAACGGCATCACGCCCGGCCGGCGAGCGCGCGAGCATGCCGAGGCCCGCGCACGCCGGCGTGGATCAGCGTACGCCGGCGCCGACCAGGCCGCCTGCCGCCGCCCCGGCGACCGTGCCGACCGGCCCGCCCGTGATCAGGTAGCCGAGCGCGCCGCCTGCGGCCGCGCCGATACCGGCATTGCGCTGCGTATGCGTCATCGCGCATGCGCCGAGTTGCGACAGGGCCGCGACGATCACCGCGGTACGAACGAGAAAAGTGGTCTTCTTCATCATGATTGTTGGCGTCCTCCCGCCACGCAAAAATCGCGAATGGCGGCATTGAATCGGTAACGCCATCATAGGAAAAGCCGAATGGCACCGGCAATCCGATTTACGTCGTGTTACAGCCGACACACACTCGATATATTGCGGTACGCATCGCGAACGCGCGTCGCCCGACCGGCAGGCCGCGCGGGACGGACCCCGGTCAGGTAGAATTACAGGATTAAACCGGCGCGACGCGCCGACACAACCCTGACGCCAACCGCATGAGCACCGAACGCAACGACGCCCCCGCGGCTTCCAATTTCATCCGCAACATCATCGACGACGACAACCGCACCGGCAAATGGGGCGGCCGCGTCGAGACGCGCTTCCCGCCCGAGCCGAACGGCTATCTGCACATCGGTCACGCGAAGAGCATCTGCCTGAACTTCAGCGTCGCGCGCGACTACGGCGGCGTGTGCCACCTGCGCTTCGACGACACGAACCCGGAAAAGGAAAGCGTCGAATACGTCGACTCGATCGTCGACGCGGTGCGCTGGCTCGGCTTCGACTGGCGCAAGGACGCGGTCGATCACCAGTATTTCGCGAGCGACTACTACGACAAGCTGTACGAATTCGCCGAGCTGCTGATCCAGCGCGGCAAGGCGTACGTCGACAGCCAGAGCGCCGACGAAATGCGCGCGAACCGCGGCTCGCTGACCGAAGGCGGCAAGCCGTCGCCGTTCCGCGACCGCTCGCCCGAGGAAAACCTCGACCTGTTCCGCCGGATGAAGGCCGGCGAGTTCAAGGAAGGCGAGCACGTGCTGCGCGCGAAGATCGACATGGCTTCGCCGAACATGAACATGCGCGACCCGGTGATCTACCG
The DNA here is from genome assembly GCF_001526365.1 of Burkholderia sp. MSMB1835. Lineage (NCBI taxonomy): Bacteria > Pseudomonadati > Pseudomonadota > Betaproteobacteria > Burkholderiales > Burkholderiaceae > Burkholderia > Burkholderia sp. MSMB1835. The sequence continues at coordinate 142,810 of NZ_LOYP01000055.1, read as the reverse complement.
GATCCGCTACGCGCACCACTACCGCACCGGCGACGCATGGTGCGTGTATCCGATGTACGACTACACGCACTGCATCTCGGATGCGCTCGAAGGCATCACGCATTCGCTGTGCACGCTCGAGTTCGAGGATCACCGCCCGCTGTACGACTGGGTGCTGAACGAGCTCGCGGAAGCCGGCGTGTTCACGCGCCCGCTGCCGCAGCAGATCGAATTCTCGCGGCTGAACCTCACGTACGCGATCACCAGCAAGCGCAAGCTGCTGCAGCTCGTCACCGAAGGCCACGTCGACGGCTGGGACGACCCGCGCATGCCGACGATCGTCGGCATTCGCCGCCGCGGTTTCACGCCGGAGAGCATTCGCCTGTTCTGCGAGCGGATCGGCGTGACGAAGATCGACTCGTGGATCGACATGAGCATCTTCGAAGGCGCGCTGCGCGACGACCTCGACGAAAAGGCCGCGCGGACGGTCGCGGTGCTCGATCCGCTGAAGCTCGTGATCGACAACTATCCGGAAGACCTCGAGGAAGCCTGCACGGCGCCCGTGCATCCGCATCATCCGGACCGCGGCGTGCGCACGTTCCCGATCTCGCGCGAACTGTGGATCGAGCGCGAGGATTTCGTCGAGAATCCGCCGAAGGGCTATTTCCGCCTGTTCCCGGGCAACAAGGTGCGCCTGCGCTACGGCTACGTGATCGAATGCACGGGCTTCGACAAGGACGCCGACGGCAACGTGACGGCCGTGCACTGCAACTACTTCCCGGACAGCAAGTCGGGCACCGAAGGCGCGAACACGTACAAGGTCAAGGGCAACATCCACTGGGTCAGCGCGAAGCACGCGCAGCCGGCCGAAGTGCGGATCTACGATCGCCTGTTCAAGGAACCCCATCCGGACGCGGGCGGCGCGAACTTCCTCGACGCGCTGAACCCCGATTCGAAGAAGATCGTGCAGGCGTACCTCGAGCCGGGCAACGGCGACGTCGCGCCGGAAACGCGCCTGCAGTTCGAGCGTCACGGCTACTTCGTTGCAGACCGTGTCGATTCGAAGCCGGGCAAGCCGGTGTTCAACCGGATCGTCGGGCTGCGCGACAGCTGGGGCAAGCCGGCCTGACGGCCCTGCTCCGCGCGGCGAGCGTGCGGCTTCGCGAGCCGCCGCTGCCTGCCCATGAAAAAACCGGCTCGAGGGCCGGTTTTTTCATGGGCGTGCGCCGAACGACGGCAGGCGGCAGCGGATGCCGCGGCGCTCGTTCACGCGCCGGACAACCGCCGATGCAGCTCCGCCAGCGGCAGCTTCGTGCGAAACAGCCGCGCGAGACTGCGGCTCGCATAGGTGTCGATGTCGCCCGGCACGGTCCAGCGGTACGCATCCATCTCGGGGATCATCGAGCCGTCGCGGCGGCTCGGAAACAGCGACGTACACGTGCAGCGCTCGGGATCGATCTCGCCTTCGGCCACCCGCACCGCGAACAGGTGCAGGTCCTTGTCGTGCCGGTACGCGAAGCGGCCGAGATCGAGCAACCGTGCCGGCGCGAATTCGATGCCGGTTTCTTCCAGCAGTTCGCGCAGCGCGGCATCGGCCGGCGTCTCGCCCGGTTCGCCCTGTCCCTTCGGAATATCCCAGTGCGTGGTATCCGTCGCGTGCGCGAGAAACACGCGGCCGGCCGCATCGAGGATCACGACGCCGCACGACACCGTGCGCGGCGCGCCGCCCCGCTTCATCACGCGCGTGCTCAGCGCTTCTGCAACTGCCACTTGCCCGCGGCCGTCTTGCAGTAGACGGGCTTGAGCGTCATCGTCTGGCCCTTCGCGGTGATTTCGGTCGCGACTTCGCGGCAGGTCTTGCCGTCAGCCTCGGTCGTGCTCGGCGTGAGCTTCGCGTCGATCTGCGTGCCGCGGCCGCTGCTCTGCCACGTCGTGGTTTCGCCGTCCTTGCCTTCGTCGCGCGCCTGCACGACCGCCTTCGTGAGCGACGCACGGTCGGCCTTGCTGAAATAGCTGATCGGCGTGTCGTTCAGGAAGTTCAGGTTGTTCTGCGCATGGGCGGGCAGCATCGCGGCTGCGCACGCGGCGCCGGCCAGCACGCGCGTGACGACGGAAAGGGATGCACGCATCGACATGTTTTTTCTCCTTGGATGTTCGATCGAACGGCGCGGCGCATGCCGGCGAACCGGGGGCCGGCCCTCCGGCACGCGCTACGCCCGTCAGCGAGCGAGCATAGCATGCGTGCTGTAATGAATGCCTTCTAGGGCTTGGCCGGCGCGACCGTTTGCTGATATCCGTCAGTCAGCGTGCCGAGGAACGCGATCACGTCCTTGATCTCGGCCGCGTTCAGCGCCGGCTGCTCGCCGCGCTTGCGGTCGAACGGCGGCTCGCGGTTGATGTTCGGCCAGTAGCGCTTCGGCAAATCGTCGTAGATCTGCACCTTGCCGTGCACGACCGGGTAGAACTTCTCCGGATGGATGTCGCGTTCGACGTAGAAGCGCATCACCTCCTCGAGCGAGTGATACACGCCGTTGTGGAAGAACGTCTTGCGCAGCGCGACGTTGCGCAGCGACGGCGTGCGGAACAATCCGCAGAATTCGTCGCGGCCCTTCAGGTCGGTGCGTTCGGGGCCGCATGCGCCGAGATCATAAAAGCGCGGGTCGCGATTGACGGGCAGCGCGCGGTTGCGCGGCACCGCGATCGCGATCAGCCCGAAATCGCTGAACTGCGGCGGGCCGCCTTCGAGCGTGCGCTGGCTGACGTGGCAGCTCGCGCAGTTGCCCTTCTTCTCGTCGTTGAACAACTGCAGCCCGTGCAACTCGGCGGGCGTGAGCTTTGCGCGGCCGGCCAGATATGCGTCGTATTTGCTCGTGTACGGATCGAACAGCGCCGGCTGCTGCTGGAATGCGTCGAGCGCGCGCAGCACCGCATCGAACGTCGCCTGGTCGTCGCCGAGCACCCGGTCGCCGAACGCCTTGCGGAACGCGTCGGCATACGGTGCGGCGCGAACCGCCTTCGCGACCCGCGCGGGCGAACTGCTCATCTCGAACGGCGACGTGAGCGGAATGCGCGCCTGCGCATCGCGCGTATCGACGCGACCGTCCCAGGTCAACCCGCCGGTCGGGCCCGCGTCGATGCTTTCGTCGCCTTCGTCCGGCGAATCGTGGAAGTGCTCGCTGAACGGCGGGATGCCGCGCAGGTACTTCAGCGACGGTACCGCGCGAAAGCCGGTACGGTGCATGTCGTCGCCGCCGAGCTGCACCGACAGCGCGTTCGGCGGCCCGAACGCATGCTCGGCGCTATGGCACGACGCGCAAGCGAGCTTGCCCGAGCCGGACAGCGACGGATCGAAGAACAGCTGCTTGCCGAGTGCCGTCATCTGCTTCACGCCCTCGAACACCTGCGCGCGCGTCTGCGGCTGACCGGCCGGCGCGACCGCCGGGACGGCCGGGGCGGCCTGGGCCGCCGGGACGACGGACGCGGCCGACGCGTTCGTGCCGGGCCGTGCGTCGCAACCGGCGAGCGCCGCGAGCGTGCCGGCCACCGCGAGCGCCGCCGCGGCGGGGATCAGCGATCGCGCGGACGCGAAGGATTTCAGAAGGGTGTGCATCGTCGTTGTTCTAGTAGCGGTGGGCAATCGGCCGGAGCTTATGTCAGTTCCGTGACCGTTGAATGACGTTCGACCGACAGTCAATTGAAAGCGCCCCTACACCCGGCTGTCAAATCGGTTCCAGATAATGCGCGCAGCCGGGCGATACCGCGAGGTTCGTGCGCCGGCCCTCCCGCCACCCGGTTCCCACACGCGACCAACGACGAATGAGAGAGAACATCGCATGAAGAAGCACGCCTGGATTCGCTATACGCCGATCGCCCTTGCGGCCGCGCTCAGCCTGACCGCCTGCGGCGGCGACGACGTCACGCAGCAGGGCCTGTCGGCCGTCAAGAACGTCGTCGTGATCTACGCTGAAAACCGCAGCTTCGACAACCTGTACGGCAATTTCCCGGGCGCGAACGGTCTGCAGAACGTGACGGCCGCGAACTCGGTGCAGAAGGATCGCGACGGCTCGACGATGGCGACGCTGCCGAAGATCTGGGGCGGCCTGACCGCGACCGGCATCACGCCGGCGGTGACCGAGGCGATGACGGCGAACCTGCCGAACGCGCCGTTCGCGATCGACGATCCGAAAGGCTTCAACCAGTCGATGAGCATCGCGACGCGCGACATCGTGCATCGCTTCTACCAGGACCAGATGCAGATCAACGGCGGCAAGAACGACATGTACGCCGCCTGGACCGACGCCGGCGGCCTGACGATGGGCCACTACACGGCCGATCCGTCGAAGCTGCCGCTGTGGAAGATCGCGCAGCAGTACGTGCTCGCGGACAACTTCTTCATGGGCGCGTTCGGCGGGTCGTTCCTGAACCACCAGTACCTGATCTGCGCGTGCGCGCCGTACTACCCGAACGCCGACAAGAGCCCGGCGGCCGGCAAGATCGCCGTGCTGAACGCGGACGGCAAGTCGCTGAAGGTCGCGACGAACTCGCCGGCTTCCGCACTGAGCGGCCCGCCGAAGTTCGTCAACGACGGCGCGCTGACGCCGGACTTCTACGGCATCAACACGATGCAGCCGGCGTATCAGCCGAGCGGCAACAAGGCGGCCACGGGCGGCGACCCGCTGCTCGCCGATCCGGCCAATCCGTCGACGATGCCGCCGCAGACGGCGACCAACATCGGCGACCTGATGACCAATGCGGGCGTGTCGTGGGCCTGGTATGGCGGCGCATGGGGCCAGGCGCTGCAGGCGAGCCAGAACGGCACGTCGAACGTGATCTACGGCGCCGACCTGTCGACGCCGAACTTCCAGCCGCACCACCAGCCGTTCAACTACTTCGCGAACCAGGCGCCGGGCACCGCGAGCCGCGCGCAACACCTGCTCGACGGCGGCGCGAACGGGGCCGAGTTCATCAAGGCGATCGATGCGGGCACGCTGCCGCAGGTCGCGTTCTACAAGCCGCAAGGCAACCTGAACGAGCACCCGGGCTACACGGACGTCACCTCCGGCGACCAGCACATCGCCGACGTGATCGCGCACCTGCAGGCCAGCCCGCAGTGGAAGAACATGGTCGTGGTCGTCACGTACGACGAAAACGGCGGCTTCTGGGATCACGCCACGCCGCCGAATGCCGACCGCTGGGGCCCGGGCACCCGCATTCCGGCGCTGATCGTGTCGCCGTACGCGAAGAAGGGTTTCGTGGACCACACGCAGTACGACACGGGTTCGATCCTGCGCTTCATCACGCGCCGCTTCTCGCTGCCGCGCCTCGCGGGCCTGCAGCAGCGCGACGACGCGCTGAAGGCGAACGGCGCGCAGCCGATGGGCGACCTGACGAACGCGCTCACGCTGTCGCCGAACCTGTAATCGCATCGCGATCGCGAACGGGCCGGGCACGCCGCCGGCTCGCTCGAACGGAGAGCGGCCCCTCGGGGCCGCTCTTTTTTCATGGGCGCACGATGCCGCGCGGCGGCGTCACCAGCCGTACTTCAGCTCGACGCCGACGTAGTCGGCGTTGCGCCCGCCCGCCTGCCGGATCGCGTCGCCGACCTGGAAATGCACGGCCTCGACCGCGCCGATCAGGTTCGCGGCGATCGTCCAGTCCGCGCGCAACTGCACGTACATGCCCGTCCACGACCCGCCCTTGCCCGCCGTGCCCGGCACCGGGACGTTCGGCTGCTGATAGACGGCATCGCCGGTCGTCTCGCGCCACTGGAAACCCAGCGCGCCGAGCAGCGACAGGCTCGGCGACGGCTTCAGCGTCACGGACGGCTTCACGTGAATCAGGTTCGCGTAACTCGTATAGCCGGCCAGCGTGAAGTAATAGCCGTTCGGAAACAGCGGATTGAAGGTGCCGACGCGGCCGTCGTGCGGATGCCGGTCGCCCGATGCCGCGTCGACCTGCAGCGCGATGCGCGGCGACCACGGCGCGTCGAGCTTGTAGCCCGCAATCGAGCCGACGGCCCATGCGCCGATCGTCGCGTTGCCGACCGTGCCGGTCTGCAGCATCGTTTCGAGATCCCAGTCGAAGCGGCCCTGCGTGCCCGTGTAGCGCACGTCCCACACGTCGCGATGCTCGGGGCCGCTCGCATCGAGGAAGCGCGCGCCGCGGCGGTTGTAGCGCGACCAGTAGCCCGACAGATCGCCAGGCCCGACCGACTGCCGCTCGACGCGCACGCCGCTGAACGTGAGATCGCGATTCGACACGTCGTCGAAATCGGACGCGTTGCGGTTCTGCACCGGCTGCGTCGCATAGCCGATGAAGCGCCACTTTCCGTATTCGTAATCGGCCCAGACCGCATCGAACGCCAGCCGCACGTTCGGGCCGTCGCGCGCGGCGATGAAGCGCTGCAGGTCGAACGCCATCTCCTGACGGCCGACGCGGAACTTGACCGTGCCGCCGCCGAGCGCCCCCGTGTAGGTCGCGAACGCCTGTTCGAGATCGAGCGGGTTCCGGTCGACCGGCGACACCGTGTTCTTGCCGAACGCGCGTGCGTCCTGCAATTGCGCGAAGAACTGCCAGTGCCGGCCGAGGTGCGCATCGGCGTGCACTTCGACGCGCTGGATCAGGTACGTATCCGATTGCGCGGAGCCGATGCCGAACAGCGGCGCGTCGTTGGTCTCCAGACGCTCGCGCAGGTTCACGCCGAGCGACAGGTAGGAAGCCTGATCGTTGCCGAGCGGGATGTATTTCAATCCGTCGAGCGGCGCATGCGACACGCAGGGATTCGCGAGCACCGACCAGTCCTCCTGCCAGCGGTTGAACAGCACCGTCGGCCGCTTGGCGGTGCACGTCGATGCGGCGGCGGCTGCGGACGTCGACGCCGGCGCCGAAGCCGATGACGCGCTCGACGCCGGCGTCGGTTCTTGCGTCGAAGCCGGCGTGATGATCGAGGACGACGCGGCTGCCGTTTCCGCGAACGCAGCGTCGGTCCCCGCGAACAGTAGTCCCGCGACGACCGACACGCGCACGGCCCGCGCGAAGCGGCGGCCGCAGCGTCCCCTCCGCCGCTCGATCATGCGCGCGCCTGCGGAGTTGCACCGGCTGCGTGCGCCGCGCCCAGCGCCAGCGTCGCGAGCGCGCCGACGGGCACCAGCAGCGCCAGGAATCCGACGTAGCGGAACCCGAGCGCACCGCCCGCCGCGCCGAGCGCGAACGCGACGATCGCCGGCAGCATCTTCGCGAAGCGTGCGCGCGCGGTGGCGCGCACGCTGTCCGCCGTGCCGGGCGACAGCATGTCGACGGCATCCAGGATCGCCTGCGTGACGTTGCCGGTCATCACCGTATTCGGCACGCCGCCCGCGCGGGCGATCACGCGCGGATGCGCGTTCTGCACGCCCATCGCGAACGTGCCCACGATGCCGGCCACCAGCGCGGCGACGCTGTCGGGCTGCGTGACGGGCGTCGCCCACACGCCGGCCGCGCAGAAGCCGAGCAGCAGCACGGCCTGCACCGCATGCAGCACGCGCGTGCCCTGCCATGCCGGCCGCGCGGACATCGACCGCGCGATCAGGCTCGCCGCGATCACGCCGCACACGAACGCCGGAAACACGCTGAGCTTCAGCACGACGCCCTGGCCGAAGCCTGCGATGCCCGCACCGATCAGCACGAAGTTGCCGGTTACGTGCGCGGTGAACAGCCCGAACAGCGCGACGAAACTCAGCGTGTCGACGAAGCCGGCCACCGCGGCAAGGATCGTGTCCTCGTGCTTCATCGCGCCGCGCTCGCGTGGATTTCGGCGACGTAGCCGCCCGGGAACTGCACGAGCGCCGCATCGCGGCCGCCCGACTCGAACGGCGGCACGAGCACGGTCACGCCTGCGGCCTGCGCCTGCTTCAGCGTCGCGACGAGATCGGACACTTCATAGCCGGTCATCTCGCGGCCGAACGGGTAAGGCAGATGGCCGTCCGTCACCAGCACGGTCATCTTGCCGAAGCCCGATTCGATGCGAATGCGGCGGTAGGTATCGTCCGGCCGGCCGATCTCGATGCCCGGCGCCTTCGGGTCGTCGGACACCACCTTGCCTTTCGAGAACTTGACGAAGTCGTGCACGAACTTGCGCACGCTTTGCGGCGAGACGTACACGCGGTTTTCGGGGATGGTCTGCAGCGCGTCGTAATGCGGCGCCTGCGTGTGCCAGTACAGCTGCATGTTCACGCCGCCCGCCCACGTGACGATCGCGTCGCGGCCGATCGGATCGGCAAACGTGTCGACGATCACGTCGGCGCCGTGCTCGCGCGCCGACTTCACGGCGACGTCCATGTCGGTCACGAGATAGCCGGTGCGCTCCGCGCAGAACGGATACGGGATCGGCGTCTTGAAGCCGAACACCGAGATCGTGCCGACCGGCGTCAGCACGAGTTGCGACATCGTCTGGCTCGGCGTCGGCGTGACCTGGAACACGCCCTGCTTCGACTTCTTGCCGCCGAAGGTCGCGACGAAGCTGTCGGTGAAGCGGTCGAAGTCTTCGGGTGCGACGCATACGTGGGTCGTGTCGTACTGCGGGCCGACCGCCACCGTCGGCACTGCGGCGGGCGGCGTCGGCGGTTTCGCGAACGTCGTGGGGGCAACGGCGAGGCCGCCCGCGAGCATCGCGGCGAGCAGCACGGAACGAAGGGATTTCATCACGGGATGTCCTGGTTGTTGCATCGTCATCGAATGGAACGGCCATCATCGGCCGGTTGCCGCGCATCGTCGAGCACGGTCGCGAGCACGAGGGCCGCGATCAGCCCGAGATGCTCGAAAAAGCTGTTGAGCGCCATGAAATGCTCGGCGCCCGAACGGTTCCAGAAATCGTTCGCCACGCACATCGCGACCAGCGTCAGCATGCCGAGGCTGCCGGCGCCGAGCCACGTGAAGCGGCGAAACACCACGCACAGCGAGCCGACGATCTCGACGGCGATCGCGAGCGCCGCCCACAGCGCGGCCGGCTGCAGGCCGAAATGCGCCTGTTCCGCGACCGCGCCGTCGAAATCGAGCGCCTTCGCGACGCCGCCGAGCAGATAGGCGGACACCAGCGCGAGGCGAGCGAGCGGCAGGACCCACGGCTGCGACAGCAGCGCGCGGATCCACGCGGGGGTGCCGTAAGCGGTGCGCGTCGCCATGTCAGACCGCCCAGCACGAACAACCGAACGCGCCCCAGAAGCCCTTCGCGTCCGACGTCGGCAACGCGCTTGCCCATGCGCTCGCGTGCGCATGCTGGTGAACGGTGCATGCATTCGCGCAGCCACACGCCGCGGCCGCCGCCGCCGCGCGCTGCAACGGCGCGCCGTTGCGCTGCGTCGCGCCCCAGCCGCCGTAGCCGCCAAACTCGCGCACCGGCGACCAGTCCGGCATCGCCGGCGGAATCGGCGCGTCGTGCGATGCGAACGGCCCCGCCCCCCACACGATCTTGCCGTCGACCACCGTCAGCAACGCGGTCGTGGCGGCGATATCGTCCTCCGCGCACGCGAAGAAATCGCGATCCGGGACGATCAGGTCGGCAAGCTGCCCCACCGCGATGCGTCCTTTCTTGCCTTCCTCGTTCGAGAACCACGTCACGTACTCGGTCCACATCCGCAGCGCGGTTTCGCGATCGAGCAGGTTGCGCTGCGGATACAGGCGCATGCCGCCGACCGTCTTGCCCGTCACGAGCCACGCGAGCGATACCCACGGGTTGTACGACGCGACGCGCGTTGCATCCGTGCCGGCCGACACCTTGAGCCCCTTGCCGAGCATCTTCGCGACCGGCGGCGTCGCCTCCGCCGCTTGCGCGCCGTAGCGCTCGACGAAGTACTCGCCCTGGTACGCCATCCGGTGCTGCACCGCGACGCCGCCGCCGAGCGCGGCGATCCGGTCCATCGATTGTTCGGTGATCGTTTCCGCGTGATCGAAGAACCAGTTCAGCCCTTCGAGCGGGATGTCCTTGTCGACCTTCTCGAACACGTCGAGCGCGCGGCTGATGGTTTCGTCGTAGGTCGCATGCATGCGCCACGGCCAGCGGTTTTCCGCGAGCACGCGCACGACGCCTTCGAGATCGTCCTCCATCTGCTCGGGCAGGTCCGGACGCTCGACGCGGAAGTCTTCGAAATCGGCCGCGGAAAACGCCAGCATCTCGCCCGCGCCGTTATTGCGGAAGTAGTCGGTGCCATCGTGGTACTTGACGCTCTTCGTCCAGTTCACGAAGTCTTCCTTCTCCGCGTTCGGCTTCTGCGTGAACAGGTTGTACGCGATCCGGATCGTCATCTCGCCCGCGTCGTGCAGCTTGCGGATCACTTCGTAATCCTCCGGATAATTCTGCGACCCGCCGCCCGCGTCGATCACGCCCGTCACGCCCAGCCGGTTCAGCTCGCGCATGAAATGGCGCGTCGAGTTGTACTGATACTCGAACGGCAGCTTCGGCCCCTTCGCGAGCGTCGCGTAGAGGATCGTCGCGTTCGGGTTCGCGAGCAGCAGGCCGGTCGGGTTGCCGGCGGCATCGCGCAGGATGGTGCCGCCCGGCGGCTCCGGCGTGTCCTTCGTGTAGCCGACCACTCGCAGCGCCGCCGCGTTCAGCAACGCGCGGTCGTACAGGTGCAGGATGAACACCGGCGTGTCCGGCGCGACTGCATTGAGTTCGTCGATCGTCGGCAGCCGTTTCTCCACGAACTGATGTTCGGTGAAGCCGCCGACCACGCGCACCCACTGCGGCGCGGGCGTCACGGCGACCTGACGCTTGAGCATCTCCATCGCGACCGCGAGCGACGGCACGCCGTCCCAGCGCAGCTCCATGTTGTAGTTCAGGCCGCCGCGAATCACGTGGCAGTGGTTGTCGATCAGGCCCGGCAGCACGCCGCGGCCGCCGAGATCGATCGTCTTCGTCGCGCGGCCCGCGAGCGGCATGACGTCCGCGTCGCTGCCCACCGCGACGAAGCGGCCGTCCTTGATCGCGACGGCGGTCGCGAGCGGGTTCGCACGATCGAGCGTCGTGATGCGCCCGTTGTGCAGGATGAGATCGGGTTGGGTATCGGTTGCGCTCATGAAATGTCCTCGATGCGGTCAGAAGCCGAGCCAGTGACGAACCGGCGCGATGGCCTGCACGCCGACCAGCATGCCGGCGAGGCCCACCAGCGCGATCAGCGGCGGCGCCGGCGAACGTACCCCGATCACGCTGTACACGACGCCGATCAGCATGCCGGCGCCCAATGAAAGTAAATACGATTCCATAACGTTTTTTCTCCCGGCCGGATTAGAATCACCCGCATCGCGAGGCCGCGCGCGCGGCGCATCGCATCCGTTTCGCTTGCCTGCCATCCCTTCCGACCATGCAACACCTTCCTGATCTCGAAGCCTGGGCCATCTTTGCGCGCGTCGCCGAGACGGGTTCGTTCGCGAAAGCCGCCGACCTGCTCGGCGTGTCGCAGCCCACCGTGTCGAAAGCGATCGCGCGCCTCGAAAAGCGCCTCGGCGCGATGCTGCTGTACCGCACGTCGCGCAAGCTGTCGCTCACGCCGACCGGCGAACTGCTGCGCGACCGCGCGATCCGCCTGCTCGCCGATGCGGAGCTGATCGAAAACGAAGCGTCCGCGCAGGCGCTCGAACCGCATGGCCTCGTGCGCGTGAATGCGCCGATGTCGTTCGGGCTGCACCATCTGTCGCCGGTGCTGCCCGCGTTTCTCGAGCGCTATCCGCGCGTCGACATCGATCTCGTGCTGACCGACCACATCGTCGACATCGTGTCCGGCGGCTTCGACGTCGCGATCCGCATCGCCGAGCTGAGCGATTCGACGCTGCGCTCGCGCCGCCTCTGCGCGGTGCGCCGGCCGCTCGTCGCATCGCCCGCGTATCTCGACCGGCACGGCCGCCCCGCGCATCCGCGCGACATCGAACAGCACGTGTGCCTCACCTACACGAACCTGCCGACGCCCGAGTACTGGCGCTTTCGTCACACGGCATCGGGCGACGACTTCGGCGTGAACGTGCACGGACGCATTCGCTCCAACAACGCCGACGTGATCGTCCCCGCGCTCGTCGCCGGTCACGGCCTCGCGCTTCAGCCCGAATTCCTGGTGTGGGACGAGCTCCAGCGCGGCGCGCTCGAGGAAGTGATGAGCGACTGGAAGATCGCGGACATCAACGTGAACCTCGTCACGCCCCCCGGCATGCTGCGCGCCGCGCGCGTGACGGTGCTGCTCGCTTTCCTCGCCGAACATTTCTCGCGCGCGCCGTGGGCGCTGCCCGCCGCCTGAACGCGCGACCGCCGCCGGCACGCGCTCGCCGCGGCAGCCGTTGCGGCGAGCGCGGCCGACGGCCCGTTACTTCGCCGGTACGGCCGGGATCGACTCGTGCGGCGTCGCGGTGCGCTGCGGCGCCTTGTGGACCATCGTGTACGCGTAGTCGACGCCCATCCCGTATGCGCCCGAATGCTCCTTCGCGATCGCCATCACCGCGTCGTACGAGTCGCGGCGCGCCCAGTCGCGCTGCCATTCGAGCAGCACCTGCTGCCACGTGACCGGCACCACGCCGGCCTGCACCATGCGCTGCATCGCGAAGTCGTGCGCGGCTTGCGTCGTGCCGCCCGATGCGTCGGCGACCATGTAGATCTCGTAGTCGCCTTCGAGCATCGCGCACAGCGCGAACGTCGTATTGCAGACTTCGGTCCACAGGCCCGACACGACCACCTTCTTGCGGCCGTTCGCGGCGAGCGCGTCGCGCACCTTCTGGTCGTCCCACGAATTCATCGACGTGCGTTCGAGCGTCTTCTGGTTCGGGAACACGTCGAGCAGCTCGGGATACGTGTGGCCCGAGAAGCTGTCGCTTTCGACCGTCGTGATCGTGGTCGGGATGTTGAAGACCTTCGCGGCCTTCGCGAGCCCGACGACGTTGTTCTTCAGCGTCTGGCGATCGATCGACTGCACGCCGAACGCCATCTGCGGCTGCTGGTCGATGAAGATCAACTGGCTGTTCTGCGGCGTCAGTACTTCAAGCTTCGGGTTGCTCATGGCGAATGGAGTCCTGTGAACGAAAAAGGGGAGCCTGCCTCGACCGCGACAGCGGGAGGAGCCCGGAATGCGTCGGCGCCGGATCGTCATCCGCGCGGCAATATTTAAGCCGCAAACGCGCGGCGCGAACACCCAAGAAACGGAATCGATCCGATTCCCGAATGGATGCCCGTTCGGGGCCGCCCGCCCTTTTTTTCTTCACGCAAACCCGATACGCTTTCAAGACTTTGACGGTGCCCTTCCGGCGCCGCTCGGCCACCACGAGGCGCACCACCATGAAACCGTATGTCCTGTCGCTGCTCGCCGGCATCCTCGCCGGCGTCATCTACGGCGCGATCGGCGTGAACTCGCCCGCGCCGCCGATCATCGCGCTCGTCGGCCTGCTCGGCATGCTGGCCGGCGAACAGATCCTGCCGGTCGCGCGGCGCATGCTGTCCGGCCATCGGCTGAACACCGCATGGCGCGACGCCAAGTGCAGCCAGCACATGTTCGGCGCGCTGCCGGGCGGCGCCGCGAACGACCGCAAGCCTTCGTGATCCACCCCATCGCCGCCGGCCGCGCATGACCAACGTCGAGCTGTTCCATTACCTGCTGCTGTTGATCTGCGGCGCGGGCGCCCTCACGTGGCTCGCCGAGCGGATCTCGATTCCGCCGGCCGTCGCGTTGCTGCTCGGCGGCTGCGTGGTCGCCGTCGCCGGCAAGCGCGTGCCCGACATGGACCCGGCGCTGCTGCTCGCGGCGGTGCTGCCGCCGCTGTTGATGTCGAGCGGCTTCTATACCGCGTGGAAGGAATTCCGGCAGGCGCTCGCGTCGCTCGCGCTCGGGGCCGTGGCGTTCACGACCGTCGCGGTCGCGCTCGCCGTGCACGCGGCGAATCCCGCGCTGCCGTGGGCCGCGTGCTTCACGCTCGGCGCGATCGTGTCGCCGCCCGACGCGGTCGCCGCGAAGGCGATCCTGCAGCGCCACCCGCTGCCCGCGCGGCTCGTCGCGGTGCTCGAAGGCGAAAGCCTCGTCAACGATGCGTCGGGCCTGCTGCTGTACCAGATGGCCGTGTCGGCCGCGCTCGCCGCGTCGATCACGACGGCGAGCGCCACCGGCCTGTTCTTCTCGCTCACGCTGATCGGCATCGCGGTCGGCCTCGCATGCGGCCATGCGATGTGTTGGGTGCTGCAACGCCTGCGCGAGCCGATGCTCGGCATCGTCGTGACCTTCGCGATGGCATGGGGCAGCTACGGGATCGCGGAAGCCGTCGACGGCTCGGGCGTGCTGTCGGTCGTCACCTGCGGCCTCGTGCTCGGCGTGCGCCAGCATCGCGTGTTCGACGCCGACATGCGGATCAAGGCGAAGGCGACGTGGGAAGCGATCGTGTTCGTGCTCGACGCGCTCGTGTTCATCCTGATCGGCCTCGCGCTGCACGCGATCCTCGCGCGCGTGAACCACGAAGGCGCGGTGCTGATGGCCGGGCTGCGGGTCGCACTGCCGGCGACGGCCGCCGCGATCGGCGCACGCGTGGTGTGGGTGTTCGTCGCGATGTGGCTGCCGGGGCGCCTGCGCGAGCGGCGCGCGGGCCACGCGCCGTGGTCGTGGCGCGAGGCCGTCGTCCTCGGCTGGTCGGGCATGCGCGGCGTCGTGAGCCTCGCAGCCGCGATCGCGCTGCCCGCCAACTTCCCCGGCCGCGACCTGATCCTGTTCAGCACGTTCCTGCTGATCATCGCGACGCTCGTCGTGCAGGGTGGCACGCTCGCGCCGCTGATCCGCGTGCTGAAGCTGCGCCCGGCCGTGCGCCGCACGATGTCCGAGCACGCGGTGCGTGCGCACGCGTTCGGCGCGGCGCTCGCCGAACTCGACGCGCGCGGGGAGCGCGGCGCCGGCCTCGAACGCGCATCGCTCGACCGGCTGCTGACCGAATACCGCAACCGCGTCGCGTTCAACGAACGCGCGCACCGCGACGGAGCGGCGCCCGCGGACGTGCGCGCGCGGATGCTGCGCGTCGAGCTCGATCTGGTCGGCGTGTCGCGCGACGCATTGCTCGACCTGCATCGCGACGGCAAGGTCGACGACGCGGTGCTGCACCGCATAGAATCGGAGCTCGATTTCGAGGAGCTGCGGCTGCAGCGCCTGCTCGAACCGTAATGCCCGGTCTGCCCGGCCGGCCCCTCCCCTTTCCCCACCCGGAACTGCAATGAGCGAACTGTCCGTCGAAGCGAGCATCGGCCCGGTCGATTATCTCGTCCACTTCAGCGATGGCGTCCATCAGTGGCGCGCCGACGAACCCGCGTCGCTCGGCGGCGGCGATACGGCGCCGACGCCAATCGCGCTGCTGCTGTCGAGCCTCGGCGCGTGCACCGCGATCACGCTGAAGATGTATGCGCAACGAAAAGGCTGGCCGCTCGACGAAGTGCACGTGAAGCTCGCGCACGAAGCGGGCAGCGCGGGCAGCACGATCGTGCGCCGCATCACGCTCGACGGCGACCTGACCGGCGAGCAGCGCGAACGGCTGCTGCAGATCGCGAATGCCTGCCCGGTGCACAAGATCCTCACGCATCCGATCGCGATCGATACGGCGATCGCCTGACGCATTCCCCCTGACCACGACCCAGCCCACCATGTCCGCCTCGATCAAGACCCTGCTCACGCCGCGCGAAAGCGACATCGGCAACCTCGTCGTGCGGCGCGTGCTGCCCGCGCGCGCGGCGCGCCTCGTCGGCCCGTTCATCTTCTTCGACGAGATGGGGCCGGCCGTGTTGCCGGCCGGCCGCGGCATCGACGTGCTGCCGCATCCGCACATCGGGCTCGCGACCGTCACCTACCTGTTCGACGGCTCGCTGATGCATCACGACAGCCTCGGCTTCCGGCAGAAGATCGTGCCGGGCGACGTGAACTGGATGACGGCCGGCCGCGGCATCGTGCACTCGGAGCGCTCGCCCGACGAGGATCGCCCGCGCGAGCAGCCGGTGCACGGGATCCAGACCTGGGTCGCGCTGCCGGTCGAGCATGAAGACGCCGCGCCCGCGTTCGTTCACCACGCGGCCGACACGCTGCCGTCGTTCACGCGCGACGGCGTGACCGTGCGCGTGATCGCGGGTACCGCGTTCGGGCTCGCGTCGCCGGTCGCCGTGTTCTCGCCGACGCTCTATGCGGTCGCCGATTTCGCGTCGGGCGGGCAGCTCGCGCTCGATGCGGAGCACGACGAACGCGGCGTGTATCTCGTCGACGGCGATCTCGCCATCGACGGCACGCCGCTCGCCCCGGCGACGATGGCCGTGCTCGAACCGGGCGCGACCGTCGCGCTCGCGAGCACGCACGGCGCCCGCGTGATGCTGCTCGGCGGCGCGCACCTGCCGGGCGAGCGGTTCATCGAATGGAATTTCGTGTCGAGCCAACGCGCGAAGATCGACGCCGCGCGGGCCGCGTGGGCCGATCAGACGTTCGGCAAGGTGCCGGGCGAAGAAAGCGAATGGACGCGCCAGCCGGAACGCAAGCCGCAATGAGCGGTCTGGCGCGACGCATCGACGACGGCCGGCGGTCGTGCCGGCCGTCGTGCGTTCACCGCTTCAATCCCATCAGCTTCGCGAGCGTCGGCCAGCGTTCGAGCGACGCGTCGAACGCGCGGCGCGCCTGTTCGTCGACGTAGCGCCCGGGATCGAGCGCGGGCAGATGCCGCGCGAGGCCGATCACGTCGTTCGGTTGCGACAGGCGGTCTTCGTCGCCTTCGCCGGTCATCGTTACTGTTCGTCGATCCATACGCCGTCCGGAGTCTTGACCGCGTAACCCGCGGCCGTCTGCATCGTCACCGTGCCCTCGTTCTCGCCGATCATCCGCGTGCGCGGCAAATCGGCCGCGTATTGCGCGAGCGTCGCGCCGGGCTTGAACGGGCTGTTCGACACGAGGTTCGACAGCAATTGCGCGAGCGCGAGGAAGCTGGTCGGCTGCTCGATCACGGTCGTCGCGCCGTGATTGCCGGCGAAGCCGACGAGCCGCACGCCGACCGGCCCATGCACGATGCGCGGCGTCGGAATCTCGCGCAGCCCCGCGACCTGGTTCTTGTCGCCGCGCAACGCGGCGCCGTGCTCGGGCACGAACACGATCACCGCGCGGCGGCCCGATTGCGCGATCAGGTCGGCAAGACGATCGAAGTCGGTCATCAGCTTCGTCGCGCGCTGCGGATACGAGTCGATGCTCGTCAGCGCGCTGCCGACCACGCGGTTGCCGTCGTGCAGGCTGATCGTGTTGTAGTACAGCGCGACCGGCCCCGGCACCGCCGCGCGCTGCGCGTACCAGTTCGCGAGCGTCGCGTAGTCGTCCTTGATCGCCGACCCGTCGAACGCGTGCATCGCGACCGGCGCGGCCGCGTTCGAGATCATCGGCGCATCGGCCACGCCGATGTTGTCGTGGATCACCTGCAGGAAGTTGTCGAAATGGCCGTCGTGGTTCAGCAGCGACTGCACCGTGTAGCCGGCGCCCGCCAGTTGCGAGAACAGGTGGCACTGCTGCGGCGCGGGCTTGTACAGGTCCGCATGCGCTTCCTGCCCGCAGCTCGCGCGCAGCACGCGGATCGCCGCCGGGCCGCTGTAGCTCGCGGCCGTGCTGAAGTTCGTGAACAGGTAGTCGAAGTGGCTCAGCATCGGATGGTTGCGCACCTTCGCCGCATCGAGGTCGTCCCACGACAGCGAGCAGATGTGCAGCACGATCACGTCGAACTGCGCGGCCGGATCGCTGCCGAGATGGCCGAACGCGACCTGCCGCTGCGACTCCTGCGTGCGGAACGTCGCGAGCGCCGCGTTGTGATCCTCAGGCTGGTCGACGCGGGTGGCGCCCGCCGCGCTCGCCTGCGGCTGGGCCGGCGCGGCAACGCGCGCCATCAGCCCGCTGCCGGCCTGCCACAGCGGCATCGCGACCAGCGCGACCACCACGAACGTCGCGACGCGCAGCCAGCGGTTGACGACGAAATAGACGATCAGCGCGCCGACGATCGTCAGCGCCAGCGCGGGCGGCAACAGGCGCGGCAACAGCTCCATCCAGTAATCGACGCGGAACGTGCTGACCTCGCGCGCGGCCTCCGCGAGACGGGCGAGCGGCGGCGCATGCAGCTCGCGCGCGAGCAGCGGCACCGCGATCGCGATCGCCGCGACCTGCCGGACGATGCGCCACGCGCGCGAGCGCAGCGGCGCGCTCGCCGCCAGCGCCACCGCGAACGCGAGGTTCGCGAGCCAGAACGGCTGCAGGTGCCCGGTCGCGAACAGCGCGAACTTCAGGATGAAATACAGATTCCAGAACGTCATCTAACCCACTCCATGATGCGCGCCGCGTCAGTCGCGCGCGCGATCGAGTTTCGGTGCGAGCATGGCCTGCAGGCCGCGCGCCGCGCCCTTCCACATCCGTACGTAACCGTCCAGCCCGATCCGCAGCACTTCCTTGAGCCCGCCGAGCGGCGTGTCGGGCCGCGCGCTCTCGTGCCAATCGAGCCACGCATCCGCGCGGCCGAACGTGCATTGCACGAGCTGGCGCTCCTGCTCGAGCGTCAGTTCCTCGAAGCTCACGCCGACGTGGGTCGGCGTCGCGCGGGTCACGCGCACCGGGAACGGAAACGCGCGGTCGCCGCGCGTCACGCATACCGTCAGCGTGTCGCCGACGGCGAGCGGCAGCCCCGGCACCGCTTCGAGGCCGAGGCCGCCGGTCGAGTAGTCGCTCGTGAAGCATGCGGCGGTCGAGCCGTCGGCGAGCAGCAGCATCGCCGGCACGCGCATCGCGATCCGGTGCGTGACGCGCACCTGCTTGGTCTCGCGCGCGACGGCCAGCGCCGCGCCGAGCATCGCGAGGTTGTACACGGTCCAGCCGAGCGTGATCAGGATCGTCGACGCCTCGTCGCCCTGGTCGGCCACGAGCCGCCACAGGCCGGCGACGATCGCGAGCACGTTCAGCGCGAACAGCACGAGATACGGCTTCGACGTCGACCAGTCGACGTAGCCTTCGTCGATCTTGCCGCCCTTGTCGGTCACGTTGAACTTGCCGTGCTTCGGGCTGAAGAACGCGACGGTGGTCGGCAGCGCGATGTACCACGCGAGCACCGACTCGTAGACCTCGGCCCAGAACGAATGCCGGTAGCGCCCCTGCATCCGCGAATTCGCGATGTTCGCGAGCACGAGATACGGGATCACGTAGCTCGCGAGCGCGAGCGACGACGCGTTGATGAAGTACAGGTGGAAAAACAGGTACGCGAGCGGGATCGTCAGGAACACCAGCCGCGGAATCCCGTAGAAGAAATGCAGCATCGCGTTGCCGTAGCAGATCCGCTGGATCAGGCCGAGCCCGCGACCGAGGAACGGGTTGTCGATGCGGAAGATCTGCGCCATTCCGCGCGCCCAGCGCGTGCGCTGCTTCACGTGGCCGGCCAGGCTTTCGGTCGCGAGGCCGGCCGCCTGCACGGTCGGCAGATATGCCGACGTATAGCCGCGCCGATGCAGCTTGAGCGCCGTATGCGCATCCTCGGTCACGGTCTCGACCGCGACGCCGCCGACCTCTTCCAGCGCGCTGCGCTTGAGCACCGCGCACGATCCGCAGAAGAACGTCGCGTTCCACAGGTCGTTGCCCGACTGCACGAGGCCGTAGAACAGGTTGCCCTCGTTCGGCACCTCGCGGAACGTGCCGAGGTTGCGCTCGAACGGATCGGGCGAGAAGAAATGGTGCGGCGTCTGCACGAGCGCGCACTTCGGGTCGCGCAGGAACACGCCCATCGTCGTCTGCAGGAACGAGCGCGTCGGCACGTGATCGCAGTCGAAGATCGCGATGTACTCGCCGTGCGTTTTCGGCAGCGCACGGTTGATGTTGCCGGCCTTCGCGTGACGGTTGTCGTCGCGCGTCAGATAGTCGATGCCGGCCTCGGCCGCGAATGCCGCGAACTCCGGACGCCGGCCGTCGTCGAGCAGGTACACGCGCAGCTTCGCGCTCGGCCAGTCGATGCTCTGCGCGGCGAACACCGTCGGCTTCACGACCGACAGCGGCTCGTTGTAGGTCGGGATATAGACGTCGACGGTCGGCCAGGTGTCCGGATCGTCGGGCAGCGGCACGATCGGCCGGTCGAGCGGCCACGCGGTCTGCACGAAGCCGAGCAGCAGGATCATCCACGTATAGGCTTCGGCGCCGTACAGCAGGTAGCCGGCGACGGCTTCGACCGGGCTGCGGAAGTCGAGCGTCTGGGTCGTGCGCCACCACACGTAGCGCACGGCCGCGAGCAGCGCGAGCGACGCGAGCGCGAGGGTCGGCAGGTGGCCAGGCAGCCGGCGCAGCGCGAGCGCGAGCACCGCGACGATCGCGAAGAACGCGAACTGCGCGCCGGGCATCAGCGGCGACATCCCGGCCGCGGCCCACAGCACCGCGCCGGCCACGAGCAGCAGCGGCGCGAGCCAGCGGCGCCGGCCGACGCCGTTCGCGCGCGCATCGAGCCAGCCGCCCCAGCGCGCCCACGGCAGACGCGCGAGCATCGCGTCGATGCGCCGGCCGAGCGCGCGCCCGGCCACGTAGACGGGCACCACGAGCGTGTCGAACCATGCGAGCGGATCGTGCGCGGGACGGCCGTCGGCCGCACGCGGCGCGCGCACGATCGCGCGCCACAGCCATTCGCGCACGCTGAGCGGTTGCAGCACGCCCCAGTCTTGTGCGAGCCGCAGGAACGCGACGCGCACCCAGCGGCGCACGCGATCGGGCCGGCCGGGCGGCGGTGCGTGGAAGAACAGCCGCACGAGCCAGTCGACCCGCGTGCGTTGCGCCGGCAGCCCGATGCCGCGCGCGCACCAGTCGGCCGCGCGACGGCCGAACGCGCGCAGTCGCGACGCGAACGCGGCCTTCATCGCGCCGCTCCGACACGGCCTGCGACGGCCGCCGCGAGCCATGCATCGACCCAGTTCGCGACGCCGTTCAGGTCGTGCGACGCCTGCGAATACGGCGCGTCGTCGAAGATCCAGCTGCCGCGCGCGAGCGCTTCGGGCACCGCGGCGTCGACGTGGATGCGCTGCTCGAGCATCGAGGCCGGCCCCGCGACCGCGCGCAGCATCGCCAGCGCGTCGCGCTGCATGTCGCGCGCCGGGTTCAGCCGGTTCACGACGATCTGCAGTTCGCCGCGGCCGGCCCGCAACGCGCCGAGCCGCGCGGCCGTCGTCGCGCAGGCGGCCGGCTCCGGCGGCACGACGACGAGCGTCAGGTCCGCGCACCGGAGCGCCTGCCCGGCCTGCGGCGACGGATAGCGGGCGGTGTCGACCAGCACGACGCCGTCGGCCGGCAGCGCGATCTCGTCGAGCGCGCGCGACAGCCAAGCCGGATCGGCCGCGAGCCGCGCATCGCACGCGGCGGCGCCGGCCGCATCGACCTGCCCGTACGGCACGAACAGCACGCCGTCGGCGTTGCGCCACGTATGCGCATGCCACGGTTCGGCGCCGCCCAGCAGGCCGTGCGCGAGACCGCGTTCGGCCAGCGTGTCGAGGCCGAGCGTCGCGCCCATCAGGTTCTGTGCGTCGAATTCGACCGCGACGACCGGGCGGCCGCGGCGCGCGAGCAGCACCGCGAGCGCGGCGGCGAGCGTCGTGCGTCCCGCGCCGCCTGTCGTCGAAGTCACGGCGATCGTCTTCATCGTGCCTCCTCGCTGTCGTGCTTGCTGCGCTTGTCGAGCTTGTCACCTTCGTCGCCGCCGGCGCCCGGCAGCAGGCGGCCGCGCAGCACGACCGGCACGAGTTCGCACGGCACCGCGTCGCGCCGGTCGATACCTCTCGGCGCGTGAAAGCCGCGGCCGATGCCGAGGTGCTGCGCGACGATCCACACCGGCACCGCGATCGCGATACCGACGACGAAGCCGATGACGAGTTCGGCGATCATGCGTCCTCCTGCTTGCGCAGCGGCATCGCGCTGCGGACGGCGCCGCGCGCACGCGCGGCGGGAACGACGGGGTCCGGCGCCGACGGGGCGACGGCGGCGGGCGCGGACGCCTGCGGCACGCCGATCGCCTCGAGCGCGACGACGGTATCGATCGCCGCGATCGCGTCGCTCACTTCGCTCGCGTCGGGCAACGCCGCGCCGGGGTCGGCGGGCGCACTGCCCGCCGGCTGCGTCGCCGCGAACAGGTCGCTGTAGTCGGCGATCGGCGCGCGCCGGTTCTCGGCCGTCAGCACGTCGAGCTCGGTGTCGATGCTGCCCTGCCCGAGGCACACGACGCGGTCGGACAGCGTATCGACCGGCACGTGGAAGATCCGCGCGAGCGCGTCTTCGGCGTCGACCGGCTCGCACGCGAACAGGAACACGAACAGGTGTCCGGCATCGGCCGTCACGATGTCGCCCGTGCGGCGCGGCCGGCAGTGCCGCAGCGCGTCGACGTGCGACACGCCCGGCAACAGCGTGAGCTTCGCGAGCGTATGCGGCAGCGCGAGCACCGCGCCGCGGTCGAGCACCGCGCGAACCCGCTGGCAGAACGCGCCGACCGGCAGATAGCCGAGCACCGAATCGCCGAGCGCGGCCGCGAGCGCCGCACGATAGTCGGCCGCGACGGGCCGCGCGTAAAGCTGGCCGTGCAGCGCGTGCACGGCGGCCTGCATCCGCGAGGCGGGCAGATCGCGCGCGACGACCCGGTTCGCGCCGACACTCAGTACGAGCACCTCGAACTGCTGGCGCAGCACCTCGCCGCGCTCGACGACCGCGATCTTCAGCGCGCCGCCGCACTGCCGGCGCAGCGCGTGCACGTCCGCGCACAGCGCTTCGAGCTGCGCATGCGAACGGAACACGAGTACCGCGGTCGCGGCCTGCGCGTGCGCGCACGCGGCGACGACGGCCGCATTGTCGTCGACGATTTCCCAGCCGTCCGGCACGCGGCTTGCCCCGTCGACCACCGCGCGGCTCGCCACCACGCGATCCTCGTCGCGTGCGAGCTTCATCCGGCGCGCCGGTTCGGTCGCGCCGCCGTCGACGTTCGCCGACAGCCGGCCGCCCGGCGCAAAGCGCAGCGGCCGCACCTCGCCGGCCGCGAGCGTGTCGCCCGCGCGCCAGAAATCGACGACCCACAGCAACTCGCCGTGCGTGCGCTGCAACTGCGCGACGCCCGAGCAGATACCGTGGAAGTCGCCGCGCAGCGTGCGATCCGCGTCGCGCACGAGCGGCGCATCGTCGGCGCGGACGTCGCCGCCCGCACGGGTCGTTTCGGGGTCGAGCAGCAGCACGAGCGCGATCCGACGCGTGCGGCACCAGTCGGCCAGCGCGTGCGCTTCATCCGCGAGCGCGACCGGATCGTCCCAGCTGAACCAGCGCTGCGCGCCTTCGACGAAATACAGCGAACGCGCAGGCAGCCCGTAGCGCTTCATCGCGCGCAAGCCGCCGGTCAGCCGCGCGAACGGACCCGACGCCGCGCGGCGCGACGCGTGGCCGGCCGCGCCGGCGTCGGCACCGGCGTCGGCCGGCTGGGCCGCCGCCGGCATCGCCAGCACGTTCAGGTTGCGCGGCCAGCCGGCCGGCTGCGCGCCGCCCGCGAAGCCGAGCGACGCCATCTGCACAGCGACGCGCGCCGGATCGCGCGCCAACACGATCGTGACGTCGCGCGTGCGCGCCTGCCGTGCGCTTTCCCATACGAGCGCATCGCATGCCGGCGTGCCGCCGGCCGCGTAGATCGCATAAAGGCCGCCGGCTTCCAGTTGCGTCCAGGTATCGGGCAAACCGTCGATCGCGAGCCGGCTCAACGCGCCGGCGCGGCCGCCCGCCGACCCCACGCGCAGCAGCGTGCGCAAGCGGTCGGCCAGGCCGGTAGCGCCGGGCGCGAGGCGGTTGGCATCGAATTCCGTCATCACGGCGTTCCCCTCGTCCCTAGTAATCCGAATAAAGCCGCACGGGCGTCGGCGTCACGAGCCAGCTGCGCGGCGCGCGCGCATCGAACGCATAGCGCAGATAGACGAGCGCCGAGCTCGGCGCATAGTCGTGCGACCGGTCGATGTGCAACTGCGCGCCGACGCTCAGGTGCGGGTTCACGCGATACTCGACGATGCCGTTCACGCCGTACGAGAACGACACGCCGCGCGTCGAACTGCCCGCGTATACGAACCCGGCCGCCACCTGCGCGGCGCGCTGGTCGGAGAACGTCGGGTAATACAGCGAATCCTTCTCGTAGCTGTTCGATATCCCGCCGGTGACGGTCAGGTCCCACGACAGCGCATCGTGCCGCCCCGCCCATTCGATCGGCACGCCGAGCGACAGATAGCGCTGCGGGCTGTAGTACCCGCCCTGCCCGTACGTGTAGTAGCGCAGGTTCTGCGCGTAGTGCCACGCATTGCCGACGAGCCCGGTGCTGACCTTCATCGTCGCGCGCTCGTACACGGGCACCGTGAAGCCGGTGCGCAGCGTGACTTCCGCATTGCGTTCGACGTTGCGGCCGGACAGCACGCCCGCACCGAGTTCCGCGAACAGGTTCGTGCGGCCGACGTCGACCGATGCGCGCAGGTTCACGCCGTCGCGGCGCACGCCGCCCCACACCGCGCCCGTCCACGGGTCGCGCATCCCCGCGTACGACAGCACGCTGCTCGTTTCCGGCCGCCGCGACGCATTCACGGAGAAGCTCGCGGGGCCTGCGTCGAAGCGATAGCGCACGCCGCCGACGAGGTAATGCACCGGGAAGCCGAGCGGCGACGTGCCGAGATCGACGCGCCACGCGTCCGACAGATAGCCGGCGCCGAGTGCGACGCCCGTCGTCGACTGGTGCAGCGAGCCCGGCGGATTCGCGAGCAGCGCGGGGGCCGGCGAATTCGTCCGTGCCCTGAGCGCCGCATAGGTGCCGAACGTCTTCAGCGAATACGCGTCCGGATCGCTCATGTCGAGCGTGCCTGGGTCGAGGTGCACGGTGTCGATCTGCGCGAACGCGTGCCCGTCGTAGCGGATCGGCATCTGCAGGTAGATCGGCACCTGCTGCGCGCGATACGACGAGACGCCTTCGTCGCCCGACTTGTATGCGGGCATCCAGCCGGTTTCGATCTCGGGATTGCGCCGCTGTTCGAGTTCCGCGAACGCGGCCTGCGCGGGCGTGAGCCCGTCGCGGCCCGGGCTCACGCCCGCCGTGCGTTCCTGCGACCGCGACAGCCGGTACAGCGACGCCGCGTCGTCATAGCGGCCCTGCGCCTCGGCCACGCGCCCGGCCGCCACCGTCACGTCTGCGCGTGCCGGATATGCGGCCTGCAGCCGGCCGGTCACCTGCGCGGCGTCGTCCGGGCTGCGCAGCGCGTTCAGGCGGCGCACGGCCGACAGTTGCGTGTCGACGTCGTCGTCCGGCGTGCGCGCCAGCACCGCGAGCACGCGCGTGCGGGCGGCGGCGCGGTTGCCGCTGTCCTCGTCGATCCGCGCGAGCGCGAGCTGCGTATCGGCGTCGTCCGGCGTGCGCGCCACGACCGGCGCGAGCGCATCGCGTGCGGCGTCGTAATGACCCTGCGCGCGTTCGAGATCGGCGAGTTCGAGCGCGTAACGCTTGTCCGCGCGGCCGACCGGACTTGCGCGATCGAGCAGCATGCGCGCCCGTGCATAGTCCTGTCGCGCGATCGCATCGTCGGTCTGCCGCAGCACGAGCCGCAGCGACTGGTCCTCGAGCCGCGCCGTCTGCGCGGGCGTCAGCGCCGGGTCGCGGCGCAGCGTGTCGAGCCACGCGGCGAGCGCATCGTCGCGACCGGCGCTGCCGAGCAGGTCGCCGTAGCGCAGCCGCACATCCGCGTCGGCTTCGCGCGGGTGCGCGGCGATCCAGTCGTGCAGCGGCGCGAGGCCGCGCTCGGGTTCGCCCGCGTCGATCCACTGCGCGCCGATCGCGGCGAGCATGTCGGGATCGTCCGGCGCACTCGCCTGCGCGTGCGCGAGCGTGGCGGCGAATGCCGCGCGGTCGCCGCGGGCATGCGCGCCGCGCGCGTCGGCCAGCGCGCTTTCGGCATCGAGCTTGCGCGCCAGCGCGCGCATGCCGTCCGAACGGTGCGCATCGTCGACCGGCGCCAGCGCGGCCTGCGCGCCCGCGACATCGTCGAGCGAGTTGCGGTACAGCGCGCTCGCGTAGCGCATCTCGGGCGTGTCGCTGCGGGCGAGCCCGTCGTCCATCACCGTGCGGCCGAGCTGCGGCAGCCCCATGTCGCGATAGAGACGCGCGAGCGCAAAGCGCGTCCACGGCGCGTCGGGCGCCGCGCGCACGGCCGCCTCGTAGCGTTGCGCGGCCGGCCCGCGCGCCCCCTTGTCGGCCAGCGCGCGCGCCTCCTTCGCGAGCAGGTCGCCGCGCAGGCCGTCGAGCGCGCGGCGATCGTCGGCGCCCGTCACGCGCCCTTGCAGCGCGTCGAGCAGCGGGCCGATCCGGTCCGCACGGCCGGTGTTTTCATACAGCGTGGCCGTGTCGCGCACGGCCGACAGGCTCGGCGAGCGGGCGGCCAGCAAGCCGCGCAGCAGCGGCTCCGCCTGCGCCCAGTCGCGCTGCGCGAGCAGCGCATCGGCGAGCTGCAGCTTCGCGTCCGGGTTGTCCGGCTGCATCGCGAGCGCCGCGCGCGCGGCGCGTTCGGCATCCTGCGGGCGTCCCGCACCAGCCGCTTCGCGGCCCTGGGCGAGCAGCCCCCAGAACTGCGCGGTACGCGCGAGGCCCAGCCATTTGCCGCGTTGGTCGGTCGCACGCGTCGCGGCCCGCGCGAACAGCGCGCGCGCTTCGTCGTGCCGTCCCTCGCGCAGACGCAGCAGGCCGAGCCCGCCCAGCGCATCGGCGTCGTCCGCGCGCGCCCGCGCGGCGCGCGCGAGCAGCGGATCGGCGGCGGCCAGGTCACCGCGCGCGAGCGCCTGCAACCCGCGCTGTTGCGCGATGTAGTCGGGATCGCGTTCGAGCCGGCGCTGCGCATCGCGCTGCCGCTCGAGGCCGGCGACGCGATCGCGGAATTCGGTGTCGTCCGGCGCGAGCGCGAGATAGGCCTGCAGCGCATCGAGATACGCGGGATCGCTGCCGGCCGACTGCAGCACGCGCCGCCACAGCGCCATCGCTTCCGTATGGTCCGCGTCGGCGCGTTTCGCGAGCGACGCTGCGATCCGGTTCGCTTCCGCGCGCGTGTTGTCGCGCTGGTTCAACAGCCGCGCGAGCGCCATCGATGCGCTCGTGTCGCGCGGATCGGCGGCGACCGCGCGACGCAGCGCGGCGATCGCCGGCTCGCGCCCGCCCGGCGCATTCGACACGATCTGGTAATACTCGGCGCCGAGCGCCCCCGCCGGCGCGCCGTTCGGAAACAACGCGACGATCCGCCGGGCCGCCTCGTCGGCACGACCGCTGCGCGCGAGCAGCCGGATCTGCGCCATCTCGCCGCGCCCGCTCGTCGCGACGCGGTATTCGTCGGCCGCCCGCCGCGTGGCAGGCGCATTCGGCGCCTGCGCCTGCAGCCGCGCCAGCGACGCCTGCGCGCCTTTCGCGTCGCCGAGCCGCAGCAGCACGCGCACCTGTTCGGCCAGCAGCTCGGGATCGCCCGGCACGATCAGCAAGCCCTTGCGCAGCGCATCGCGGGCGAGATCGTCGCGATGCTTGACGCCCCACATCCGCGCGGTGTCGAGCTCGCGACGCGCATCGGCCGCAGCCGAGGCCGCCGGTGCCGCGGGGTTCGCCATCGCCGCGCCTGACGCCACGCCCGGCGCCGCCGCGCACACCGACGACGCGAGCCACGCGAATCCCGCGACGTGAGGCACGGCGCACTTCAGCGGGCGGCGCACGAACGGCCTCCCCAGCGGGTGTCGAGCGTGCCGTCCGCCCCGAACCGGTAGCGGCCGTCGCGCCAGCCGAGGCCGAACAGCGTCAGCACGCTCGTGTAATAGCCGGGCGCCGACTGGCGCGCGAGCGTGTCGACGCGGGCCGCCTGCGCATCCGCGAGCGCGTGCTGGCCGCGTGCGTCGAGAAACGGCACGGCCGCCGCGGAGAATCCGCCGTTGCCGTCGTTCGGCCCCGCGACGCCCGTCGTCGTATCGACCCGCTCCGGCGGCGCGCCGTGCGCGGCGATATGGTCGGCGAACGGCGCGAAGCGCGCGAGCAGCGGCGCGGCGAGCGGATCGGCGCGGTCCAGCATGCCGGCCCACAAGTACACGCGGATCGCGTTGTACGCGCTCTGCGCCTGCGTGTCCGGATCGGGCCCGAAACCCTTGCCCGCGCGATACAACGCCCAGTCGGGCGAGAAGCCCTTCGGCGCGGTGTCGAGCAGCACGCGCCCGGTGCTGGATGCCAGCGCGGCCCAGCGACGGTCGTCGGGCAGCCGCGCGCCGAGCGCGCGAATCACCTGCGGCGGCGAATAGCTCGGATTCACGCGCCATTGGCCGTTGGCCAGCTTGAACCCGGTCGGCCCCGGCAGCAGCGTGAGGCCGAGGCCCGGCACGGTCGCCGTCTCGGCGTCGAGCACGCGCTTCGCGAGCAGCGCGCCGCGCGCCGTATAGCTGCGCTCGTGCCACAGCCGGCCGGCCTCGACGAGCGCATACGCGATCCACAGGTCGGCGTCCGACGCCGCGTTCGCGTCGAGCACGCGCCACGCGCCGTCGGGCGCGCGGCCCCACAGCCACGCCGGCAGATGCGCGCTCAGGTCGCCCTGCGCGAGGTTGTTCTCGGTCCATGCGAGGATCGTGTCGAACATGCGCCGGTCGTCCGCGACGAGCGCGAAGAAAAGTCCATACGCCTGACCCTCCGATACCGTGCGCGCATCGGCCGAGCCGACGTCGATCACGCGGCCGTCCGCCGAGATGAAATCGCGCTTGAACGCCTCCCAGCGCGGCCACGCCGCGCCGCATCCCGCGCCCGCCGCGTCGGCTGCGCCGGCCCCGGCGGCGTACGCGCGCGCGGCCATGCCGGCCGCCGCGCACGTCACCGCAACCGCCAGCGCGAGCATCGCGCCGACACGCCGCGCCGGCTGCGTTGCCCGTCGCTTCGTCATTGCCCGCGCCATCCGTTACATCCCCCGTCGACGCGCGGCAATCCGCTGCAGCACGCTGAACACGCCGAGCGCGAGCAGCAGCCCCGCGACGACGCCGACCGCGCCGAGCACGACCGGATGCCGCGCCGCCTGCGTCCACACGCGCGCATACCACGGCACGAAGCCGACCACGTACGGCTCGCCAACCCGCAAGCTGTCGACCTGCCCCGGCCGCACCAGCGCGAGGTCGCCCTGCAACTGCGACACGAGTCCGGCGTTCTCGAACACGTCGAGCAGATCGCCGAGGCGTCGCTGGTCGGTCGCCGTCAGCGCGACGACGCTGCGGCCGCGGCTGCCCGGCAGCTCGAACCCGGCGAGCGCCGCGAGCGGGCCGGTCTGTTCAATGTGCGCGCCGCCGTCGGCGACGCCCACGCCGTTGCGCCAGCGCTCCTTCACCGTGAACGCGACGCGCGTCGCGCCCGCGCCGCCCTGCTCGCCGATCGCGAGCGGCAGCGCCGCGCGCCAGTGCGCGAGCAGCGGCGACGCCGGCGAACCGTCGATCACGAGCAGATCCTTGTGCCCCGACAGCGCGGCGACGTCGCCGGGCCGCGCAACCTGCACGCGCAGCGCCGGGAAGCCGGTCCATTCGCCCATGTGGCCGAGCATCGTCAGGTAGGCCTCGAGCTCCTGCGGCGACGGCCGGTCGGGCATCACGACGGCCGTCTGCGACAGGTCCGCGAAGCGCGTGAACGGGAAGCCGCTGTTCGCGAAGAACGCGAGGTTCGGCAATTGCGCGTAATGGACGAAGTGCGAGAAGTCGATCGTCGAATCGGGATCGATCGCCGCGCGCTGCGGCTCGGTGGCCGTGCTCGAACACAGCCCCGTCTTCTGCGAATCGAGCGTGAAGCGGAACTGCAGCTGGTTGCCGCTGCCGACGCGGAACGCGGGAATGTCGACGTCGCTCGTCACGCGCCCTTCCGGCACCGCCAGCAGCGGCAGCTGCATGCGACCGTGCGCGTCCTCCGCATGAGCCGGCCCGAGCCGGTACGACTTCACGAGCTGATCGTTGATCTCGACCGCGAGCGTCGAATTGTCCTGTACGGTCGGCGCCGTATAGCGGTAGCGCAGCGTGATCGGCACGCCCGCGCCGTTCCACGAATGCAGATCGGCCGGCACGCGCAGGTTCAGCCGGATCGCGTCGGGCGTCGTGCCGCGCACTTCCAGCTGGCGCGGGTCGTTCACGAGTTCGCGGAACGCGATCGGCCGATTCACCGGTAGCCAGCGCGGCGCGTCGTACGGCTTGCGCGGCGCGCCGAGATCGACGTGCGCGACCGTCGCCGCCGGTCCCGACAGCGCCGCGCGGCCGAGCACGAGCGTCGCGACCGCGTCGTCGACTTCGGCCGCCGTGCGGCCCGTGACGACCAGCAGCTTGCGGCCCGGCGCGGCCGGGTTGTCGGCGACCGCGAGCAGCGGGCCATCGACCGGCGGCAGCGCGAGACCGGCCGGCAGCGTTTTAGCCGTGCCGACCACGACGGCCTGATCGTCGGCCGGCAGCGCGACCGACACCGGGAAGCGCGCATGCCGGTAGTCGGCCAGCGCACCGAACCACGACGCGAGCACGCCCGCGCTGCGCAGCGTCGCCGAATCGGGCGCGGCCGGCAGCACGAACGGCAGCCGCACGCGGCCGTTGTCGCGCCGGTCGAAGAACGGCGCGGGCAGCAGCGCGAGATCGTTCGGCAAGCGCACCGGCGATTCGTCGAGGATCAGTTCGCTCGTCGGGCTCACGTCGGCCCACAGCGCCGAGTTCGCCGGATCCTCGCAGTGATCGAGCGTGTAGTGCGCGATCAGGCGCAGGCCGATCTGGTTGAAATCGGAAAAGTAGCGCGGATCGATCGGGATCTCTTGCGTCACCGTGCGGCCCGCGCGCGCGGCGTCGAACGGGACGGTCGCGATCACCTCGCCGTTCACCGATACCTTCAGGTGCGACAGCGGAAACACCAGCGACGGCGAATACGCGTAGGTCAGGCGCAACCGCGCGCCCGTGATCACGCGATCGAGCCGCACGCCGGCGTTGATCGTGCGTGCGTCGTCGGCGCCGCGCAGGCGCAGCGGATCGAACGCGCCGAGCGACGCGAACGGCACATGCACGGTCGTCGCCGGCAAGCCGGCGGCCGGCGCGCTGGCCGCCGTCGGCGCCGCCGCGGGCACCGCGGCCGGCGCGGCATCGGGGGCCGCCGCGTGACCGGCAGCGGCGGTCGAAGCGGCGGCCGGGGCGGCCGGGATCGGCGCGGCCGACAGCGCGGCCGCGTGGAAAGCGCCAGTCATCGCGGCCGCCAGAACGAACAGCGACACGGCCGGCTTCATGCGCCGCTCCGCGGAGTCACGATCGTCCGGTCATCCTGCGCGTCGGAACCGACGCGCGCAAAGCAGCTATGCCCGTGAGTGCGCATCCCCTCTGCTTCCCCTCATGTATGTTGCGCGTCGCGTAACGCGAATATGGCCTGATTGATTTATCGGAACGACGCGGCGGATTCTTCAATGATCCGTTCGTCGCGTGGCGAAGCGCCTGGCACCGGCGCCCGTCCATTCGTCACACTATCTCAAAAATAGAACGAAACTCACCGCGATTCGCGACTGAGAAGCGAAAAAACCTCAATTCGGTCGGAAATACTGCACGGAAAGCATGAATGGCAAGAATTTCGCCGTTGCCCGCCGGACGGCCGGAACGGCGAATTGCCGGCGCCGACGGCTCGCCGTGCCCCGGCCGCGATCCTTGCAGACCGCCCGGAACACGCTGCCGCAAGCGGCGCGTATGCTACCGCAAGCGCGCGCCGCGCGACGGATTTTCTTCGTGGAAAACTGACCTGGATCAAATCGTCGACCCCGCCACCCCGTCCTCCGCGCATGTGCGAAGCACGCGACTTGCGCGGCAGGCCGACAAATCGTTCGGATTCGACGGACATGCGCTGCGGCTCGGTGTCGGCATCGGGATCGCAACGCCGCCGGACGACGGCGCCGACATGAATGCGCCGATCGAGCGGGCGGATCAGGCGATGTACGAAGCCAAGCGAACGCGGGCGCGGCGCTCCGCGCCCGCATGACGCCTGGCACGCATCGCTAGCCGATCGGTCGCCCCGCGATCGCGATCCCGACGACGATCCACTGCACGACCGCGACGAGCACGGCGGCCCGGCACAGCCCGACCGCGCCGCGCACGCGCGCGTCGAGCGTGCGCCCGGCCTTCGCTGCGTCGATCCAGCCCAGATCGACGAGCGCGCGGTCGAGCGCCGCGAGCCCATCGTCGACCGATGCATGACCTCCCGCCGCCTGCGCCAACGCGGCGAACAGCCGCCGATCGATCTCGATGCGCACCGCGTACCACAGCGCCGCGATCCCCGCTCCCGTGCTGACGGCGGCCAGCAGCACGCGGGCGAGCGTCGGCGGCCAGCCCACCGCGATCCACCCGCCGGCGCCGGCCGCGGCCAGCGCGGCCGCGATCGCCCACGCACCCGCATCGAGCGCGCCGCGCGCGGCGGCGATCCTGAACGGGGCGGACGGATCGCGCATCACCCGTGCTCCCCATCGCGACGGCGATCGATCCACTGCTGCAGCACGGCCGCACCTTCCTCCGACCACACCGCGTGCGGCCGGACCGCGCGCACCGCGGCCAGTGCGTCGCGCGCATTCGTCAGCCCGCGCCGCGCCGCGAGCCAGGCGGCCGCGCACAGCACGCTGCGCCCGTAGCCGAGCGCGCAGCAGACCAGCACGTCGCGCCCCTCGCCATGCAGGCGTTCGAGCGCCGCGACGGCCTGCGCGAGCTGCGCCGCCGTCGGTGCGACGAGGTCGAGCTGCGGCACGCACACATACGCGAACGATGCATCGGCCGCGGCCCAGCGCGGCATCTCGGCGGTCAGGTCGACCAGCGCGGTGAAGCCGTGGCGCCGGATGTCGCGCGTCGTCGGCGTACGGCCGATCGACACGCGTTCGTCGATCCGCACCGGCGCCGGCTGCCGCAACGTCCACAACCGCGAATTGACGAACGCGCCGGCGATCGTCGGCGCGAGCAGCCAGCCGATGAAGACCGGCAGCCGCCCGTGCGCATCTTTCTGAAACGCGCCGGGCGCGCCGCGCCGGTAGGCCCAGGCGACGCAGGCGAGCGCCAGCGCGACCCACCCTGCCGCCAGCGCCCAGCCCGGCGCGCGCGGCACGCACGCCAGCGCCGCGAGTGTGGCCAGCGCGGCGCCGCATGCATAGCGGCGCGCGAGCGCGCGACTGGCCGCGCACGGCGACGCGTCGGCGCCCGGCAATCGGCCCGTCGCATCGCGCAACGGAAACAGGAACAGCGCGAGGCAGCCGACGGCCGCACCGGTCGGCACGTCTATCGCGTGATGCTGGTAGGTCGTCAGCACCGACACGCCGATCGCCGCGAACCACGGATGCAGCACGGCCCGCACGAACGTGCCGCGCAGATGCTTCGCATAGACGGCCCACAGCACGACGAGCAAGCCGATATGCAGCGACGGCGCCTGGTTGAACGGCTTGTCGAAGCCCATCAGCAGCGTGAACAGCGCACCGGCCATGCCGCCCGCGTCGGGCCGTTCGAAGCCGAAGCGCAACGGCCACGCGATGAAGCACGCGACCGACACCAGTTGCACGGTCAACAGCCGCTTCACGTGATCGAGCAGATCGTCGCGGCGCGTCCAGAAGAAGAACGACAGCGCATACAGCAGGTCGATCGACCAGTACGGCACGATCGTCCACGGCACGAACGGGATCGCATGCTCCCAGCCGAACGCGAACGTCGGCACCGCGGCGCGGCGGGCGGCGAGCCAGTTCGCGAAGCCGTACGTCGAGAAGAACACGGCGCCCATCGCCGCGAGCCAGCCGACGCGCAGCGCGAACGACGCGTCGCGCGCGCCGGCCGCCGCCGGCTCGACCAGCCCACCCCGCGCGCCCGCGCCGCCGCCGAGCGCGCTCATGACGCGTCGACCCGCTGCGCGAGGCTGACCGTGAAGATGCCCATCTCGTCGATCCGCTGGTCGAGCTTGCGGAAGCCCGCCCGCGCGACGAGCTCGTCCATTTCGGCCTGCGAACGGCGGCGCATCACCCAGGTCGACTCGCCGCGGTGATTGTTCAGCACGCGCGCGATGAATTCGAGCTGCGGATGCCACGGCTGCCCCGTATAGACGAGATAGCCGCCCGGCGGCACGGCCTGCGCGAGCCCGCGCAGCGAGCGCTCGATCAGCGCGTTCTCGCCGAACAGCTCGTACAGGCCCGACACGATCGCCAGCGTCGGCCGCGGCTCGAGCGTCGCGAGCGACGCCTCGTCGAATGCGTCGCCGCGCTCGAAGCGCGCGATCGGCTCGAGACCGCGCTGCGCGATCAGCACACGCCCGGCCTCGACGTTCGGCGGGCTGTAGTCGCGCAGCGTGATGTCGTCGGGCGCCGCGCCGTCGCGCTCGGCGGCCATCGCGATCGCGTCGAGCACGTAGCGCCCGTGGCCGGCCGCGATGTCGACGATCCGCACCGGCGAGCCGTGCCCGCGCAGGCGGCCGATCGCCGCGCCGATCAATTCCTGCAGATGCACCTTGCGCTGGCGGATGCCGACCCAGCCCGGCGAATCGAGATACGTGCGGTCGATCAGCGCGCCGACGCCGAGTCGCCCCTGCGCGCGATTGCGGTACACGTAGTCGAGCGTCGAGCCCGAATCGAAGCCGAGCCGCAGCCCGAGCGCGATGCCGTCCGACAGCGCGCCGCCGGCTTTCAGGCCGGCGCGCGCGAGTGCCCAGTACGCACGGGCGAACACGCTGGCCGGCGGCCGGCCGAGCGCCGCGTATTCGTCGTGGAACGCGCCGCGCCGGTCCGCATCGGCGAGCGACACGCGCGGGCTCGGCGCATCGAACTCGCGCAGCACGAACGCACGCAGCGGCGCGAGCGCCTGCGCACGGTCGCGCTCGCCGAGCGTGTCGTGATAGAAGCCCGGCAGCACGATGCGCTCCTTGCGCGCCGAGCCGAGCCGTTCGAAGAAGCGGTCCTGCGGGCCGCGATGCACGACCCAGTCGGCGCCCGAGATCAGCAATTGCGTCGGCACGGTGATCGCGGCCGCGTCGGCGACGATCCGTCGCGCGGTATCGTGCAGGTCGAGCAGCATGTTGACCGCGATCGGCCGCGTGATCAGCGGATCGGACGCGTAGCTCGCGATCCGCTCCGGATCGTGCGTGAGGAATTTCGGCTTCACGTAGCTGTTCACGTAGAACAGCCCGCGCAGCGTGTGCATCAGCCGCAGACCCGGCCGCGCGAACGGCACGTAGAGCTTGATGTGGAACGCCGGCGACGCGACGACGAGTGCGCGGATCGGCGGCGCATAGTCGTGCGCCCAGGTCGCCGCGAGCACCGCGCCGACGCTCTGGCCGACCACGGCCATCTCCTCGACCGCGATGCCGTACGTGTCGCGAATATGCTCGACGAAGGTCTGCAGGTCCCGCACCGACGCGGCCGCGCTCGGGCTGTAGCCGCGCGCGCCCGGCGAGCGCCCGTGGCCGCGTGCGTCCCACGCGAAAAAAGCGAAATCCGGCAGGTCGAGCTCGTCGACGAGGTGCGCGACGCGCGCCGAATGTTCGTGCCCGCGATGCAGCAGCACGATGGCGCCGCGGCAGCGGGCGCCCGTCGCGGGCCAGTGTCGATAGAACAGCGTTTGACCGTCGTGCGTGACGAAGTCGGCCTCACGGGCCGTGCGTGTGCTCATGCGATCTCTCTCGTTTCGTTGTTCGAATCATGTGGCGCCGCCCTCCGGCGCCCGTCCCGTCAACCGCCCGCTTCGGCAATGCCCGCCTGGACGCGCCGCACCGCCGTCACGATCGACAGCACGATCAGCAGCCGCCACAGCCATGCGGCGACACTGCCGACCGGCAAGCCCAAGCCAATCCATAGCGCGAACGCGCCGAGAGCCAGCGCCCGGTCGCTCTTGCCGAACGGGCCGTCGTAGCGGCGCGTCGCGCCGACGAGCGGGCCGATCAGCCCCGCGCATTCGACGATCACCGCCGTCAGCGCAAACAGCCACACGTCCGCCGGCGCGAACGCGGGAATGGCGAGGAACGGCAGCACGAGCGCGACGTCGGACACGATGTCGCCCAGCTCGTTCAGGTACGCGCCGAGCGTGCTCTTCTGCCCGTGCTCGCGGGCGAGCATGCCGTCGATCGCGTTGAGCGCCATCCGCGCGAACAGCCACAGCGGAATCAGCAGGAACAGCACGCGGGCGAACACGCCGAGCCCCGCGAGCGCGCCGACGACGATCGAGCCGCCGGCCGCGAACAGCGTGACCTGGTTGGCGGTGACGCCGCGTTCGGCGAGCGAATTCGCGAACGGGCGCAGACGGTCCTGGAATTTGGGTTTGAGTGCGTAGAGGCTCATCGTTTCGTATTCGTATTATTCGCGCGAGACGGTCGGCTACGTTTCCCGCCGCCATGCCCCGGGCGGCGAAACGGCCGTCGCCGGCCTGGATTGAACGGCCCTCATCGTCGCCGAGCGGCCTCGCTGCGTCAAGCATGCGGGCCGGCCCGCCCGTGCGGCGCCAATCTGGCGTTTTTCTTCGAAACTCGCGATAATCCGCTGGCCCGATCGCGGCGAGATCGATTCGAACTGCAGACGGGCACGCGTGCAACAGCCGATTATCACGCCGCCGTCCGACGCATTCGCCGCGACGCAACAGCGTGCGACGGCGAATCGTCCGATCATCGCGGACCTGCGACAGGCAGCCACGAACTTGAAAAAATGCAAACGAGAGCGATCCGGCGCGCATCCTGCCGCGCCGGCATTCCGGGGTTCCGTCCGCCGCGCGTGCGCAGCGGGCCGGGCATGCATGCAGGAGGCCACGCGCCGATGAACATCCTCAACGTCTGGCAGCGCGACTTCCTGCTGTCCATCGTGCGGCTCGTCGCCGGCGCGTATCCCGTCTGGCATCAGGCGCCGCCGTCGCCGACGCAGAAGATCTATTTCTCGAACCATACGAGCCACATCGACACGCTCGCGATCCTCGCCGCGCTGCCGCGCGACGTGCGCGCGGTCGTGCGGCCGGTCGCCGCGCGCGACTACTGGGACAGCAGCAACCTGAAGCGGCACATCGCGCAGAAACTGCTGAACGTCGTGCTGATCGACCGTCATCGCGAAAGCGGGGGCGACCCGCTCGACCCGGTGCGCGATGCGCTGCGCCAGGGTCACTCGATCATCATCTTCCCGGAAGGCACGCGCGGCGCCGACGTGCTGCCGCAGCCGTTCAAGAGCGGGCTGTTCCATCTCGCGACCGAGCTCCCGGACGTCGCGCTCGCGCCCGTCTATCTCGAGAACCTGCAGCGCATCATGCCGAAGGGCGCGATCTGGCCCGTGCCGCTGATCTGCAAGGTGCATTTCGGCGCAAACGAAGCGCTCGGCGCTCAGGAAGACAAGCCGACGTTCCTCGCCCGCATGCGCGACGCGGTCATCGCGCTCGCGCCGCCGCAGCGGCCGGCCGGCTGAACGCGGCGCCCCCTTCTCCCTTTTCCGGACATCAACCATGCGAACCCTCTTCTGGGAACTGGTCGCGGGCGTCACGGGCGTGCTCGTCGTCGCGACCGTGATCGGCGCGATCCTCGGCGCGCGCAGCGGCGGCACGAGCGCGACCATCGTCAACCTGAACCAGCGCATCCGCGCATGGTGGGCGATGATCGCGATCATGGCCGTCGCGATCGGCCTCGGCAACAACGTCACGTACCTGGTGTTCGCGCTGCTGTCGTACCTGACGCTGCGCGAATTCATCACGCTCACGCCGACCACCGCGAGCGACCATACGACGCTCTTCATCGCGTTCTTCATCGCGATCCCCGTGCAATACCTGCTGCTCGGGATCAACTGGTACGGGATGTATTCGATCTTCGTGCCCGTGCACCTGTTCTTCGCGATGTCGCTCGTATCGGCGCTCACGCAGGACACGCGCGAATTCCTGAGCCGCAACGCGAAGATCAACTGGGCGCTGATGGTGTGCGTGTACGGGCTGAGCCACGCGCCTGCCGTGCTGATCCTCGACATTCCGCGCTACGCCGGGCAGAACGCGCTGCTGCTGTTCTTCTTCCTGTTCGTCGTGCAGATCAGCGACGTGCTGCAGTACGTGGTCGGCAAACTGTTCGGACGCCGCAAGATCGCGCCGCAGTTGTCGCCGTCGAAGACGATCGAGGGTTTCGTCGGCGGCGGCCTGCTGGCCACGCTGTGCGGCGCGTCGCTGTATCGCGTGACGCCGTTCAGCTTCGGCGCGGCGTTCGGGATCTCGCTCGCGATCGTGATCGCGGGCTTCGTCGGCGGGCTCGTGCTGTCGGCCGTCAAGCGCTCGCTCGGCACGAAGGACTGGGGCTCGATGATCGCCGGCCACGGCGGCATGCTCGATCGCGTCGATTCGATCTGCTTCGCCGCGCCGGTGTTCTTCCACCTCGTGCGCTATCTGTACGTGTGATGGGTGGGCGGCGTAACGCCGCCCGTTCCGGCACACGACGACTCAGTATCCGCCGCGCAGCGCCTTCGGCACGACTTGACGCCCGCACGCGGCGTCGAACTTCACCGTGTCGTGCGTGTGAATGGTCTTGTCGTCACGCACGCCCGATTCCGTGAGCGCCCGGCCCCGTCCCGGCACTACGCCTGCGTCACACCGGATCCGGCACCTCGATCGCGAGCAGCGCCGAACTGATCGACTTGCCGTGCGCATCGAGCGCGAGCGAGCGCGTCACGCCGCCGCCGAGCGCATCGCGCAGCACGAAGTTGAACGCGCCGAGCGCCGGCAACTCGTAGCGCACGACGTCGCCGTGCACGATGCCCGCCAGCCATCCCTTGACCGCTTCCGCATCGAGATGCGTGCGCAGATGATCGTAATGACGCGGATCGCGGCAGATGACCGACACGTTCAGCGTATTGCCCTTGTCGCCGGTGCGCGCATGCGCGAGTTCACGCAGTTGCATCAGGCCTCCACGAATGAAAACGACGGCGTCACGGCCGCGCGCGGCAGCAGCACCGACTGCACGGCGATCACCTCGCGTGTCGACTTGAACGCGCCGCCGCCGCCGGCCGGCCCGTTCGTATAGAGCGTCTCGACTTCGTTGCCGATCCGCGCGGCTTCGGCGGCGGTGGCCACCCGGCCGGCCACCCGCACGCGCACCTCGGCCGGCTCGCCGCGCGCGGCCGGCGTCGCGTCGCCGTACAGCGCATCGACGCCGATCAGGTCGAAGCGCAGCTCGCTCACCGCGACGCCGGTCAGCGCGAGCCGCTCGCGAACGATGTCGAGCGCAAGACGTGCACGCGCGAGCGCGCCCGGGCCGCCGTACGAGATCTGGCCTTCGCCGATCCAGCCGTCGACATACGCGACCGACACCTTCAGCGTATCGGGCCGCGCGGTGCCGCGCCCGCCCGTCACGCGCACGCGATCGGCCGCTTCCTCGGCGACCGCCACGCGCGTGAAATCGGCCACGACGTCGGGCTGCAGATAGCGCGACGGGTCGTGAATCTCGTAGAGCAGTTGTTCCTTGCAGGTCGCCGCGCTCACGCGGCCGCCCGCATGCGGCACCTTCGTGATCACGACCGAGCCGTCGGCGGCGACCTCGCCGATCGGAAAGCCGAGCCGCGCGAGATTCGGCACGTCCTTGTAGCCGGGATCGGCGAAATAGCCGCCCGTCACCTGCCCCGCGCATTCGAGCAGATGGCCGACGACGGTCGCCTGGCCGAGCGTGTCCCAGTCGTCCATCCGCCAGCCGAACGCGTGGATCAGCGGCGCGGCGAACAGCGACGGGTCGGCGACGCGGCCGGTCAGCACGACGTCCGCGCCGGCCGCGAGCGCATCGACGATCGGCGCGGCGCCGAGATACGCGTTCGCGGACACGATGCGCTCGCGATACGCGGCGACTTCATCGCCCGATTCCTCGAAGCGGAACGCGCCGCGCAGCACGACGTCGAGCACGTCGTCGCCTTCGACCGCCGCGACTTTCAGCCCCGCGATGCCGAGCGACTGCGCGATTCGCGCGGTACGCCGGGCGGCCGCGCGCGGGTTCGCCGCGCCCATGTTCGACACGATCCGCACGCGCCTGGCCGCCGCGACCGGCAGCACCGCCTGCATCCGCGCGTCGAGCAGCGGATCGTAGCCGAGCGCCGGATCGTTGCGGCGCGCCTGCTGCGCGATCGCGATCGTGCGCTCGGCCAGGCATTCGAACACCAGATAGTCGAGCTGCCCGTGTTCGGCGAGTTCGACCGCGGGCTCGATCCGGTCGCCCGAGTAGCCGGCGCCCGCGCCGATGCGCACGCGTCGTTCAGTTTGCATGGCTGTCATGTCCGTACCGTCGTCCGGCGACACGCGCCGCCGGGAAGAATCAAAAGATGCCGAGCGCGACGCTGGCGATCGTCATCACGATCGACGCGCCGAACAGCAGCGGAAACGTGAATTTCTGGTGCTCGGCCAACTCGATCCCGCACAGGCCCACGACGAGAAACGTCGCGGGTGTGAGCGGGCTGACCGGAAACCCCGTCGTCATCTGGCCGAGCAGCGCCGCCTGCCCGACCTGCACGGCCGGCACGCCGAGCTGGCCGGCCACTTCCGCGATCACCGGCAGCACGCCGAAGTAGAACGAATCGGGATCGAACAACATGCTGAGCGGCATCGACGCGAGACCGAGCGCCACCGGGATATGGCCCGCCATCGACGGCGGCACGAAGCCGACCGCTGCCTGCGCCATCGCCTTCAGCATCCCGCTGCCCTGCATGATCCCGGTGAACACGCCGGCCGCGAGCAGGATGCCGGCCATCATCAGCGCGGCGCGCGCGTGCGCGTCGATGCGCTTTCGCTGCATGTCGACGTCGGGGTAATTCACCATCAGCGCGACGCACAGTCCGACCATGAACATGATCGCGGGCGGAATCTTCTCGCCCATCACGACCATCGTGCCGAGCACGACGAGCGTCAGCACGAGGTTGAACCAGAACAGGTGCGGCCGGCGCAGCGCCTGCTCGTCGGCCGTCAGTTCGCGTCGGGGCAACGGAATCGACGCATCGTCGCGCGACAGGCCGAGCCGCTTCTCCTCGCGCCGCCCGAGCCAGTAGGCGACGCCGAACACGAACACGAGCCCGATCGCCTGCACCGGGATCAGCGGATTGAACAGCGCCGACACCGGCAGGTGCAGCGACGCGGACGCGCGGATCATCGGCCCGGTCCACGGCAGGAAGTTGATGCCCGCGGCCATCGACACGGCAGCGGCCAGCACGCGGCGGTCCATCTTCAATCGGTCGTACAGCGGCAGCACGGCCGGAATCGTCACGAGAAAGCAGACGGCGCCCGAGCCGTCGAGGTGGATCAGCAGCGCGAGCAGCGTCGTGCCCATCACGATGCGCGTCGGCCGCGTGCCGACCGCGCCGAGGATCCGGTCGATGATCGGATCGAGCGTGCCGGCGTCGGTGATCGTCCCGAAATACAGGATCGCGAACACGAACATCCCGACGACGGGCGCGAGCCCTTTCAGCCCGTCGATGACGAACTTGCTGGTGTGCAGCCCGAATCCGCCGAGCAACGACGCGGCGATCGGCACGACGATCAGCGCGACGAGCGGCGACATCCGCTTCGACAGAATCGCGGCCAGCAGCACGACGATCGTGCCCAGCCCGAGTAACGGCAGCATCGGTGTCTCCTACCTTGTCTTTTGTTGGAGACGAGCGTAAGGTCGGCGCAGCGATAGCACAATTGAAATGATTTGATCGCAGCAATCACGAAGCGTTATGGATCTGAATCTTCGCGACATTCGCGCGTTCGTCACCGTCGCGCACGCCGGC
The DNA here is from genome assembly GCF_001526365.1 of Burkholderia sp. MSMB1835. Taxonomy (NCBI): domain Bacteria; kingdom Pseudomonadati; phylum Pseudomonadota; class Betaproteobacteria; order Burkholderiales; family Burkholderiaceae; genus Burkholderia; species Burkholderia sp. MSMB1835. The sequence continues at coordinate 101,094 of NZ_LOYP01000055.1, read as the reverse complement.
AACTTCACGCGCGCCGCCGCGCGGCTGCATCTGTCGCAGCCGGCGCTGACCGTGCAGATCCGCCGGCTCGAGGACATCGTCGGCGCGCGCCTGTTCGACCGCAACAGCCGCAGCGTCGCGCTCACGCAGACCGGGCGCGAGTTGCTGCCGCTGTTGCAGCGCTCGCTCGACGACATGGAGCGCGTGCTGCGCGATGCGCGCGCGCTCGGCGAAGGCACGAGCGGCACGGTGCGGCTCGCGTGCCTGCCGACCTTCGCGTCCAGCGTGCTGCCGGAGCTGATCCAGTCGTTCCGGCGCGACGTGCCGCGCGCGGGCTTCGAGATCCGCGACGGCGTCGCGAGCCTCGTCACCGCGCTGGTGCGCAACGAGGAAGCCGATCTCGGGCTGACCGGCGGCGACACGTTCGATGCGTCGCTGGAGGTGCTGTACGCGGGCGCCGACCGGCTCGTCGCCGTATGCCCGAAGGATCATCCGCTCGCGCGCAAGCGCCGCGTGAGCACCGCCGACGTCGCCGGCGTGCCGCTCGTGCTCACCGCGCAGGGCACGAGCGTGCGCAGCGTCGTCGATGCCGCGTTGAAAGCGGCCGGCTGCACGCCCGACATCGCGTGCGAGCCCACCTACATGATGACGGCCGTCGCGATGGTGCGCGGCGGCCTCGGCGTGACGATCCTGCCCGCGACCGCACGCGAGGTGCGCGCCGAGCCCGACCTGGTCGCGAAGCCGATCGACGATCGCGCGTTCGTACGGCCGATCGCGCTCGTCGCGAAGCGCGGGCGCACGCTGCCGCGCGTCGCGCAGGCGTTCGCCGACCTCATGCTCGCCGAACTGAAAAAGCGCGCATGAAGCGCGCCCGATCGGTGACAGTCCGTCCGACGCTTACTGCGCGTCCGGATCGACGTGCAGCGATTCGCCGATCGCATAGAAATTGCCGCCCGCGATGTAGTGCAGGCTGCGCAGCGCGGGGTCGGCCGATTCGAAATACCAGTGGCCGTCGCGGAACACGCGCGTGTCGGACCACGCGGCGACCACCTCGCCGATGAACAGATCGTAGGCCTGCTGGTTGTGCGGCTCCGGAATCAACCGGCACGCGAGCCAGCCCGAGCAGCCGGCGACGAACGGCAGGTCGTGACCGGCGACGTCGAACAGCGTGACGCCCGCTTCGCGCAGCTTGTCGGGCCGCTCCGCGAGGCTGTGGCTGCCGACCGCATGCGTGAGCTGCAGTTGCGCGGCCGTCGGCACCTGGATCACGAACGTGCCGCTGCGCTCGACGAGCTCGCGCGTCTTCGCGGATTTGTCGAGCACGACGGTCAGCTTCGGCGGCAGGAAATCCAGCGCGCACGCCCAGGCGGCGGCCATCACGTTGTCGACGCCGTCGTGGCGGGCCGACACGAGCACGGTCGGGCCGTGATTGAGGAGGCGGTAGGCTTTCTTCAGCTCCACCGGAGCGATGTGGTTGTCCATACGGGTTCCTTGGCGAACGACGCGCACGGACGGATGCCGTGCGGCGCGGCGCCGGCCGTCGCAGCTGCGCGCGGCCGGGCCGCAGGCCGCATTCTCGCACCCAATTTCAATCGGCGCCGCGCCGCTGCCGGTTACTTCGCGAACAATTGGCCGATGTCGCGGAACGCCTTGAATTCGAGCGCATTGCCGCACGGATCGAACAGGAACATCGTCGCTTGTTCGCCGACCTGCCCCTGGAACCGCACGTACGGCTCGATCGCGAAAGTCACGCCGAACGCGCGCAAGCGTTCGGCCAGCGCTTCCCAGCTCGCCCAGTCGAGCACGATCCCGAAATGCGGCACCGGCACGTCGTGACCGTCGACCGCATTCGTATGTGCGCCTTCCTGCGATGCGGTTTTCGGATGCTCGTGGATCACGAGCTGATGCCCGTAAAAGTCGAAGTCGACCCACTGTGCACTCGAGCGGCCCTCCTCGAGCCCGAATACGCGGCCGTAGAAATCGCGCGCGGCCGGCAGGTCGTAGACCGGAATCGCCAGGTGAAACGGGGAAAGACTCATGATGGCCTCGTGAAAGAAATGCTCGCGTGGCGCGAGGACGGCATCATGGTAGACAAGGCCGAGCAAAAATTAAATCAATATATAATTTCGCGATTCATAAACGGAATCGATGAATGATCCGCGAGCTGAAAACCCTCGTCGCCGTCGCCCGCGAAGGCACCTTTGCCGCGGCCGGCAATCGTATCGGGCTCACGCAAGCGGCCGTGAGCGCGCAGATGCAACGTCTCGAAGCCGAACTCGGCTTCGCGCTGTTCGATCGGCAAGGGCGATCGGCGCGGCTCAACGAGCGGGGCCATCACGTGCTCGACCAGGCGCAGGCGCTGATCGGCCTGTACGAGAACCTGAGTTCGACCGCGCCCGGCTCTCCGGCCGCCGTGCGCGTGACGATCGGCGCGATCGCCTCGGTGCAGAGCGCGCTGCTGCCTGCCGCGCTGGCCGATTTCCATCGCCTGCACCCCGCGTGCCGGACGCGCGTGATACCCGGGCTGTCGATCGAGCTGGTCAACCGGGTCGACGCGGGCGAAATCGACATGGCCGCGATCATCCGCCCGCCGTTCGCGCTGCAGAGCGACCTGCACTGGACGACACTCGCGCAGGAACCGTTCCGGCTGATCGTGCCGCGCGGCGTGAAGGGCAAGGACTGGGCCGCGCTGCTCGCGCGCGAGCCGTTCGTGCGCTACGACCGCGGGTCGTTCGGCGGCCGCCAGGTCGACCGCTTTCTGCGCAAGATGCACATCGCGGTGCGCGACACCTGCGAACTCGACGAGCTCGACGCGATCGTCAAGCTGGTCGAGAACGGCGTCGGCGTCGCGATCGTGCCGCAAACCGCCGGGTATCGCCGCTGGCCGGCCGGCGTGCGCGCGATCGATCTCGGGCATCACACGTTTCACCGCGACATCGGGCTCGTGCATCGCGCACGGCGCACGATGTCGGAACCCGCGCAGACGCTCGCGCAACTGATCGACGCCGCGTCGCGTCGGCGCCCGCCGCCGCGGGCCGCGTGATCGACGCGTGGCGGCTCAGCGCCGCCCGGCCGCCCAATCCACCGCCGCGTCGAACAGCGCGACACCGGCCGGCGACAGGTTCGTGAACGTGTCGTTGTCGAGGAAGAACATCACGCGGCGCGCCGGCGCGAGCGTTTCGTAGTCCATCGTCGCGCCCTTCTCGTATGCAAAGATCGCGGCCTTGTCGGGTTGCCCGTACACGGTCGCGATCGTGATCGCGCCGAGCCCCGGCTTGCCCCAGCTCATCGGCGCCTGCTTGCCGTACGCGTTCGTCGCGCCGGCCGGCAGCCCGGCCGCCATCGGATGCGGCGCATTGACGAGCCACAGGTAGCGCTCCTTGCCCGTTTCGCCGAAGTCGACGTCGTGCCGCTTGCCCGTCATCGCGAGATCGTCGAGCAGGTCGTTTTCCCACGTCACGAGCGGCTTGTCGAGCGTGCGCCAGCCGGGCCGCACGTTCTTCGACGATACCGTCGACGAGATCACCACCAGATCGGCGTCGCGCGCCGCATCGGGCGCGGCCGCCTCGTCGATCAGGCGCACCGCGTAGCCGCGTTCGCCGAGATGCTGGCCGATGCGTTCGTCGACCTTCAGGTTCGGGCCGTGCAACTGCACGAGCATCGCGACGCGCGTAACGGGCTGCGACGCATCGGCGGCGAATGCGGGTGCCGACACGCCGGCGCCGACACCGACGCCCGCGGACAGCGCGAGCACCGCACCGGCGATCGTGCGCAACAGGCGGCGGCGCGCACCGGTCTTCGTCTTCAGATTCATCTGGATTCCTCTCCGAGGCCGCGCGCCGGCGTAACGGCCGCGCAGCGATTGCATGGTCAGAACTGCAGCGTGGTCAGCAGCGACACCTGCCGCGCGTCGCCGATCGCGACGAAGTAGCGGTTCGCGCTCGACGGGTAGTACGTGCGATTGAACAGATTCTTCACGTTGAACTGGAACGACAGTTTCTGCTTGCCGATCCGCGTGTCGTAGGTCGCGAATGCATCGGCGAGCACGTACGACGGCAGCGTGAAGCTGTTCGCCGAATCGCCGGGCCGCGCGCCCACGTAGCGCGCGGCCGCGCCGATGCGCAGGTCGTCGCCGCCCGCCACCGTGCCGAAGTCGTAGACGGCCGCGAGCGATGCGGTGTGACGCGCGACGTTCCACAGCTGGTTGCCCGTGTACAGCGGATCCTCGGTCGTCTTCGCGTCGATGTACGCGTAGCTCGCGATCACGTTCACGCGTTCGCCGATCTTGCCGGACACGTCGAGCTCGATGCCGCGCGAGCGCGCCCTGCCCGACGTGCGCCAGTCGGTCAGCTTCGTCGCGTCGTTGTATTGCGACACGAGCACGTTCTTCTTGTCGATGTCGAACAGCGCGAGCGTGCCGGTCATCCCGCCCGGCAGGTCGAGCTTGCCGCCCACTTCCCACGCGGTCGCTTCCTCGGGCGGCGTCGCGCCGTCGATCACGTAGCCCGTCATCGGCGCGATCGACGACGACGGCTTCAGCGACTGCGAATAGCTGCCGTACAGCGAGAACGCATCGGTCCACTTGTAGACGACACCCGCGCGCGGCAGCCACTTCGAGCCGCTGAGATCGGTGTTCGCGGTGAACGGACGACCGCGTCCCGCGACCTGGTTGTAGGTGATGTAGCGGAGGCCGCCCGACACGATCCACTTGTCGGTCAGGTGGACCGTGTCCTGGAAGAACGCGGACGCATCGTGCAGCGTGTCGGTCTGGTCGCTGTCGCTCGCGGACACCGTGCTCGACGGCGGCAGCAGCCCGTACACCGGATCGACGTAGCTGAACGGCGTCTTCACGGCCTGGCGCAGCATGTCCTTGCGATAGATGCGGCGGTATTCGGTATCGAAGCCGACCTGCACGTCGTGCCGCATCCCCGCGAGCGTCAGCTTGCCGGTCACGTAGCCGATCCCGTAGCTGTCGGTGCTGAGCGACCCGTGCGTCGCATCGTTGCTGCGCGTCAGCGTGCCCTTCACCGGATCGACGCCGGTCGTGCGCAACTGGTTCGCGTCGTAAGTTTCGCGGTTGTAGCTGTAGCCGACATGCGCGCTCCAGTCCGCGTTGAACTGATGATCGACGCTCAGTTGCGCGAGATGCGATTCGCCGTCCATGTCGTTGAACGGCTCGTCGATGCGCCGCCGTGCGGGAATGTCGAGCGGCGCATTGGTGCGCGGGTCGAGCGCGGTGCCGCGATCGAACGGCGAGTGGAACTTGCGGTACTGATATGACACCACGACCTGCGTATCGCGGCCGTACCACGCGAGCGACGGCGCGACGAAGGTCTGCCGGTACTCGCCGAAGTTGCGCCAGTACTGCTCGTTCGACTGATCGACGATCAGCCGGTACGCGAGCCGCGAATCGCCGACCGGCCCGGTCGAGTCGAAGGTCGCGCTGCCGCCGTTCTTGCCGTGCCCGAACGTCGACGCGCCGAGCGAGATCGCGTTGTAGCGCGTGAGCTGCGGCTGCTTGCTGACGACGTTGACGACGCCGCCCGGGTCCATCAGCCCGTACAGCAGCGACGTCGGCCCCTTCAGCACCTCGACGCTGTCGGTCGCCGCGTTGAACGCCCGGCCCTGCACGAGCGGCATGCCGTTCTGCATGATCGAGCCGTCGCGGTTGCCGCCGAAGCCGCGCTTCATGATCGTGTCCTGCGTGCCCGCGAGCGTGTTGCCCTGCGTGATGCCGCTCACGTTGCCGAGCGCGTCGTCGAGATTGCGCGGCCGCTGGTCGCGCAGCACCTGCGCGGGCACGATGTTGACGGCCTGCGCGGTATCGAGCAGCGGCACGTCGGTGCGCAGCACGCCCGCTTCCTTCGACGCACGATAGCTTTCGGCGCGCAATGCGCTGGACCGCACGTCGATCGTCGGCAACTCGGCGGCCGGCGCGGCGCCGGCCGCCACGGGCGCGGCCGCCGAACCGTCCGCGCGCATCAGCGTGTAGCCGCCGCCCGGCTGGCGCAGCGCGACGAGCCCCGTGCCGGCGAGCAGGCGGTCGAACCCGCCGTCGACGTCGAACCGGCCGTGCACGCCGCCGCTCGTCAGGCCGGCCGTCAGGTCGGCCGGGAACGCGAGCAGGATGCCCGCGTCGCGGCCGAACCGGTTCAGCACCGCTTCGAGCGGGCCGGCCGGAATGTCGAACGCGCGACGCGACGCCCGCTGCGCGGCGGGCGCCGCATCGGCATCGGTGTCGGCCAGCGCCGGCAGCGGCAGCAGTGCCGACAGCAGGACGGCGCCGGCCAGCCGGCGGGCAAACGGGGCCGGCGTGGCCGGGCGCGACGCGCACGGCAGACGACGGGCGGGCGCCGGACGGCGCCGATACGTGAGACGGATGGAAGCCATGATCGGGGAGTCGGTGGACGATGGGCCAGTGCTGTGTTCATGACCCATGTCACGCGAACATCGAGAAACAGCTCAGGTCGACGAAAAAATTTTTCGGCGCGCTCACGAACGGGCCGGCACGACGGTCGCCCAGTAACGCGTCAGGTAGTGGACGTCGATCGGCAGCGTCGCCGTCAGCGTATCGAGCACGCGTGCGGGATCGTCGAGCGGATAGGTGCCCGACACGCGCAGATCGGCCACGGCCGGATCGCAGCGCAGGCTGCCGCGCCGATAGCGGTCGAGTTCGGCGACGAGATCGGCCAGCCGCATACGCGACGCGACGAGCATGCCGCCCGTCCACGCGGACGCGTACGGATCGAGCGGCGCCGGCGCCCCGATCGCAGCGCGCGTGAAATCCGCGCCCTCTCCGGCCGCGATCACGCGCGTGCCGGCCGACGCATCGACCGGTTGCACCCGGACGGCGCCGCCAAACACCTCGCAGCGCGTCGCACCGTCGCGCCGCCGCACCGCGAAGCGCGTGCCGAGCGGCCACAACTCGCCCTGCGCGGTCGCGACCACGAGCGGCCGAGCAGGCACACGCCCGTCGTGACCGCTGGTGACCATGATCGTGCCGCGCAGCAGGTGCAGGCGCCGCGCCGCGTCGTCGAAGCGCACGTCGAGCGCCGTGTCGGTATCGAGCACGACGACCGTGCGATCCGCGAGCGTCACCGTGCGCCGCTCGCCGACCGCCGTGCGCAGGTCGGCCGGCCAGATCGCCGCGCGCCGTGCGGGCTCGGCCATCCATGCGGCGCCGCCCGCGAACAGCAGCACGGCCAGCGCCTTCACGGCCGCGCGGCGGCCCGCCCGCTTCGGCAGCAACGCCGCATGCGCGGCCTGCGCGTCGAGCCCGCCCGCCAGCCGATCGAACCGGCCCTGCATCGCTTCGATGTGACGCCACGCCGCGTCGTGCGCCGGATCCTCCGCGCGCCAGCGCGCGAGCGCGGCGACGAACGCATCGTCCGTCCGGCCGGACTGCCGGTCGACCCACCATTCGACCGCGCGACGTGCGACGTGCGGCGGCACCGCCGGCGCTCCCGGGGCGGCCATCGGTCAGGCTGCCATCGCGAAAAAGCACTGCGTGCCGGCCTTCACGAGATAGCGCTTCACCGTCGCGAGCGACACGCCGAGTTCGCGCGCGATTTCGGTCTGCGTGAGCCCGTCGAGCTGCGCGAGCAGGAACGCGCGCTTCGCCGCGAGCGGCAAGCCGTCGAGCAGCCGGTCGATGTCGAGCAGCGTCTCGACGACGACGGCCCGCTCCTCCGGCGACGGCGCAACCGCTTCCGGGCGCTGCGCGAGCACGTCGAGATACGCGCGCTCGATCTGCTCGCGCCGCCAGTGGTTGCTCAGCACACGCTGGGCGACCGTCGTCAGGAACGCGCGCGGCTCGGCGGCGCCGATCGGCTCGTCGCGTGCGAGCAGGCGCACGAACGTGTCGTGCGCGAGGTCGGCCGCGCGGTGCGCGCAACCGAGCTTCCGGCTCAGCCAGCCGCGCAGCCACGCGTGGTGGCCGGCATAGAGGGCGTCGATTTCTCGATGGAGGGACAGCTTGTCAGCGGACATGGCCGGGTTCCGGGGTGCGCAGGCGTCAACCATTCTGTAAATGAGAATGATTATTATATACAAAAGCGAGATGGTGACCGCGGTTTCGGTACGCGAGCGACGCTGACGCAGCGACGGATGGCGAAGTCGATACCGCCGTCGGATGCGAATCGCGCGCGTTTATCACATTCGTTCCGGGCCGGCCAATTCGATTCGTTAAATAATGATTTGACGGATCGATAACAATATTGCGCTTGCGGGCATTCACTCGAATATCGCGCCGCATTATCACGCCCCGCGCAAAACGCAATGGAAAAATCGAGAAACGGCAATCCATTGATGCATAGCGCTCAATAATCCAAATCCCTCAAAAATGAATTTCCGGGAATGCGCCTGTCGGCATCAGGCCACAACGGAGAATTTCATTTTTGCCGTTTTATTGCGGCTCTGTAGTCTCCTGCCATTCCGGATCACGAACCCACATCCATGCGCAAGGAGATGACAATGAAACGCACGACCCTCTCGCTGATTTCGCTCGCGTCGCTCGCGGCGATGCCCGTCGCGCATGCGCAGTCGAGCGTCACGCTGTATGGCGTGATCGACACGTCGCTCACTTATGTGAACCATGCTCAAGGCAAGGACAACGCATGGATGCTCGGCAACAGCAGCGCGGGCAATCTGGCCGGCAGCCGCTGGGGTGTGAAAGGCACCGAGGATCTCGGCGGCGGGCTGAAGGCGCTGTTCCAGTTGGAGAACGGCTTCGACCCGAGCAACGGCCGGCAGGGCCAGGGCGGCCGCCTCTTCGGCCGGCAAGCCTTCGTCGGCCTGACGAGCGACCGCTACGGCACGCTCACGTTCGGCCGCCAGTACGATCCGCTCGTCGATCTCGTGCAGGGCATCACCGCCGACAACTACCTCGGCAGCGTGTTCGCGACGCCGGGCGACGTCGACAACTACGACAACAGCTTCCGCGTCGACAACGCGGTGAAGTACACGTCGGCCGTCTATGCGGGCCTGCAGTTCTCGGCGATGTATTCGTTCGGCGGCATCGCCGGCAGCACCGGCGCCGCGCAGTCGTACTCGGCCGCCGTGTCGTACAACAACGGGCCGTTCAGCGTCGCGGGCGGCTACTTCCACGCGACCAACAGCCCCGCGTCGAACGGCTTGCGCAACGGCTGGACCAGCTCGTCGGACGGCACGTTCGACGGCCCGATCAACAGCGGCTATGCCAGCGCGCACTCGCTCGGCATCGCCCGCATCGCGGGCCAGTACGTCGCCGGCCCGTTCACGTTCGGCCTCGGCTACAGCAACGCGCAGTACCGCCGCGACGCAAGTTCGGTATTCGGCTCGAACGAGCACTACAACACGGGGCAAGGTTTCGTGAACTACCAGGCGACGAATGCGCTGCTCGTCGGCGTCGGCTACAGCTACACGCGCTCGGGCGGCGACACGTCGGCGACCTATCACCAGGTATCGGCCGGCGCCGACTACAGCCTGTCGAAGCGCACCGACGTCTACCTGACCGCCGCGTACCAGCACGCAAGCGGCCAGACCGGCGACGGCAATGGCGGATCGATGGCCGCGCAGGCATCGATCGGATCGTACGGTTATGCGGGCACGAGCTCGCAGACGATGGTCAACCTCGGCCTGCGTCACCGCTTCTGACGGCATGCTCGAGACGGCCGGCTACGCGCGGCGTGGCCGGCGCCTTCGCATCGCGCGCACGGCGGCTTCGGCCGCCGTTTTTTATGCCGCTTTCCTTCGCCCCGGCAACGGCCGTTGGATGATTTTCCCTTTTCGCTCCGGTCATCGCCGGTTTCATCGCGCAACTGACGTAATACGTCAGGGTCCGGTCGCTGCCGTTGCAATTGCATGCGTGCAAATGCCGGCCATTTTTACCGACCGACCATCGGCTCGACCCGTGATCCGGCGCGATAAAAATGCGCGGCGCATGCGCGCGCAAATGCAAAGGAAAGTTTGACGCGAGCCATTTGCCCGCTTGCTATGGCACACTTCGCGTCTGCGTAATTTCCTTGCACCGGGCGGCCGGATTCCGCCCCATCCTGCCATGCCGCGTCATATCACTCGCCCGCTCAGCCGCGACACGCTGACAATCGCCTCGACGATCGCGCTCTCGTGCGCGCTCTGCGGCGTCGCGCGCGCCGATTGCCTGGACGACGCGGCCGCGTTCCAGCACGTGAGCGTCAGCCTGATGCGCGGCATCGCGCAGGTCGAATCGGGGATGAATCCGAACGCGGTGAACACGAATACCAACGGCACGGTCGACATCGGGCTGATGCAGATCAACAGCACGTGGCTGCCGACGCTCGCGCGCGAAGGCATCACGCGGGAAAGCCTGTTCGATGCGTGCACCAACGCGTACGTCGGCGCGTGGATCCTGTCGCAGAACATCCGCCAGCTCGGCCCCAACTGGAACGCGATCGGCGCGTACAACTCCGCGTCGCCCGACAAGCGCCTCGCGTACGCGCGCAAGGTCTATGATGCAATCCGGACCATGCCGGATTCGCCGGATACTCCCATGCCCATCCTTCCACCGTCCTTCACGCCGCCGCAACAGGCGCAGACGTACAACCCGTTCGCGAGCCTGAGCGTGTCGGCGCCGCCCGTCACGCGTGCACGGTCGATATCGCCGGCCGCGCCGCCTCCGCCGACGCAGGGCGGCCCCGCCGGCCCGGCCGGTACGTACAACTTCGGATGGACGGTGACCGGCGCCGACCAGGCCAAGCCGACCCAGGTGTTCGACGACGGCGCGCGGATCTACGTGCAGTTCAGCGACATGAAGCACGTGCCGGCGATCTTCACCGAAACGTCGTCGGGACGCGTGCTGATGTCGTGGGAGCTGCAATTCCCGTATGCCGTTCTGACGCGTCCCGCGCAAACGTTGATCTTCCAGCTCGGGCCGTTCGAAGCGCGCGCGCAGCGGGGTGCGGCAGGGATGACCGCTCAGGGCGGGGCTGGAACGGGAACGCAGCGTTCGGGCGCGACGGCGGCAACGGCTGCCACTACGCCGGCGGCGAAACAGCCGGCCGCGAATGCATCGACCAAGCGCACGGCGTCGGCCGACGCACTCTGGTATCTGAACACGCCGTCGACGTCGGGATCGGCATCGACCGCGAGCACGGCGAATGGCGCGCCCGCGTCGGCTCCATCGAACATGCCGGCCACGTGGCCCACCGCGGTCACATCGAATACGCCGCCGCCGGCAATGCCCCAGGCACCGGCTGCGGCAACGCCGGCTACGCGCGTCAGCACCGACGCGCTCTGGTATATCTCGAAGTAACGCACACGCCGGTTGCGTCTCGGCAATCGGCGTGAATCGGCAAGCGGCAGGCTACCGGACTATCGAACGACCGTCGTGCCGGACGGTGCCGATACGGTCGACACCAGCGATTGGTACACGTCCGCGACGCGGTCCAGGAACGACTTGTCGGGTGCGGTCGCGATTTTCTGCATTGCCCGCGTGTTCATGTAGTTCTTGATCGACACGAGGTGGCTCCACACCGCCTCGACATCGCTCTCGGCCATGCTGTCGTGCACGTGCTTCACGAACAGCGGATACATCGCCTCGACCTGAGGCAGGCGCTCGCCCGGATTATTCCAGAGCCAGAACAACGCTTGCGCCTGCGGATCGGTGTTGAATATCGACGGCGGCAGCTCGCCGCCGAGCTGCTTCATTGCCTGCTTGCCATCGAACCCGTATCCCGGGCGCGTACCGTGCTGCTTCTGGTAATCGATCTCGCGCACCAGCTTCTCGTAACGTCCGTACGCCAGCGGATTGGCCGCACCGCCGAGCCAGCCCGGCTTGCGCTGTGTCGCGGCCGCGCGATTCTCGGCCTGGTCGTACCACATGCGCAGCCACTGGATATATACGACCATGTGGCCCTTGAGCTCGCCCTGGATGTCCTTCGGCAGATCGGTCACGACGATCGGGCGCGGCGGCGCGGGATCGGGCACGCGGCAACCGTCCGTCATGTCGGGTACGGGTTTCGGATTGAGGAAATCGAGCGGCCCGATCGACGGCTCGAGCGCCGCCGACGGATAGCCGATGCCCGTGCCCAGCGGCGTCAGCGGCGGAATCTCGCGCGTCGTCGCCACGAGCTTCTTGACTGCCAGCCGGTAGTCGAGCTGGAAATTCTGGATCTCGGGCGGCGCGACGATCTGCTGATACAGCGCACCGTCCTCGTTCGCCAGCGCGGTGAGGCTCGGCATCGGAATGCCCGCGCCGTACGCGCGGTGGTACATCATCTCGAGCGGCACGCGCGCCAGCTTGTCGGAAATACCGTCCTCGCCTTCGATCGCGCCGCCGCCCACGTCCACCTGCGCGCCGGGAAACAGGCGTTCCTGCCGCCGACCGCGCATGTCGGACGGGTCGACACCGAGCATCGTCAGCGGCTTGTACACGCGCAGTTCGTGGGCGGCCGCGTAGTGCACGCATTTCTCGATGTCCGGCGACAGGATCAGATCCGACGACACCGCGTTGCTCAACGGGATGTAGCCCGTCAGCAGGTTGTCGTCGAAGCGGTTCGTCACGCAATCGAACAGCCCCATGAACTTGATCTTGACCGGTACGCCGTCGTATTTTCCGCCCTTGGCCACCTCGTCGAGCAATTGCTTGGCAAAGGCCAGTGCAAGGCCGCCGCCCATGTCGTAGCCGAAGATCGCGACATGGATCCTGTTCACCGTGCCGACCTGCTTCGCGCCGGCCACCGCCGCCTTGAAATCCTCTTCGGCCGCCTTCAGGCGCGTATCCACGCCCGTATTGAACAGTGCGGCGCCCACCTTCGTATCGCGCGTGAGCCGGAACGACTCGGCCGCCGCGCCCAGTGTTTCCTTGCCGACCTCCTTCAGCACGGCCTTCGGAATCCGGTACGGATACTTGACGACGTCGCGCCAGAAACCCTTCCATTCGTGACTCAGATAGCGCAGCGCGCGATTCTTTTCCGATCCGGGCCGCTCGATCGCGCGCTCGATCCGCTTGCGCGCGTCGCCCCAGCCGTCCTTTGCCTTGCCGACCAGCGTATCGAACGTGTCGTTCACACGATTTCCGAACGTAGGATTGCTGATCTTGCCGCTCTGCTTCCACGCATCCTCGACCGCCTTCTGCGCCTTTTCCTTGGCCTTGTCGACCGTCTGCTCCTTGAGCTTGTCGCTGGCCTTCTCGCTGGCCGTATCCGTCGCCTTGTCCTTCAGGACCTCGCGCAGCACACCGGCCTCCGGGTCGAAATTCGCGCCGAGTCCCGGGTAGTAGAAGCGCCGCATGTTCTTGTTCTTCTTGTCGTACGCGGCGTTGAACAGCTTCAGGATATTGGTTCGCGGCCCGTCCTTCTCGCCGAAGCCGAATCCGTCGAAATAGAAACTGACCCACAGCATGTGTTCGCATGCGGGACACATCTGCTCGGCCTCCGCCTTGACGCGGTCCGTCTCTGCGGAGACGGCGTCCTTCTTCAGGTTGATTTCGGCCATGGCAGTTACTTCTCCTGCGTCGGTTTGAGCTCGGGTGCATTCATGTCGTCGACCCACTGCAGCTCGGCCGTGCCGTTCTTGCGGAAATACACACGCAAATAGCGCGACGTCGGCGATTCCGGCTGAGGAATGGTCACATCGATCGTCTTGCGCTCGGGCTGGATGCCGCGCTGAATCTCGTCCAGCGGCTGCGCGAATTCCCAGAACAGCTTCACCTTCTGCCCCGGCGTCACCTTGCAGCCGCAGGCGAAGCCGCCGCCGCCGCCGAATGCCTCGCCGTCCTCGCGTGCCGACGGATTGCCGAAGCATCCTGACTTGTGCTCGTTGTCGAGCCAGAATTCGTGGAGCTTGCGGCCGTACTCGTTGTATCCGGTGACGCACACGTTATGCGGCTCCGCCGATGCGTCGACGCCGTGCTTGCCGCATGCGGCAAGCACACCGAGCCCGACCAGCGCCAAAGCGTGCATCCCTGCTCTGAATTTCATCGATACCCTCACACACTTCTGTCGTTGTTGGCTGCGTCCGGCGATGGCGGACCGAACCGGTTGCGCGCGTCGTCCCCGCGATAGAAGCCGTTCATCGCAACGGCGATGAATGCGCCTCCGACCGGGATCGCATGAAGCAACGTCCACCATCCGGACTTGCCGATGTCGTGCCATCGCCGGACCGACACTGCCACGAGCATCCAGATCATCACGATCGCGAATGCCCAGCCGACGACATCGACGAACGTCCTGGCCCGCTGTGCGGCGGGCAGATCGGCTAGCGCATCGAGCGCGGAGCCGGCGAGCAACAACGGCACGGTCACGCACCACCATTGCAAGCGCCCGGCCCGGCCGCGCAGTGAAAACAACGCCGCCACGCTCATCGCTGCGCCCCCTGTTTCGTGTCGGCATCCACGGGGTCGCTCCGATCGATCAGGCGATCGAGCAATGCGTCGCACAACGCGTCGTGATCATGCCGATACGCGGCGATGCACTCGGCGACGACGCTCTCGTCGCCGAGCTCCATGTGGCCGACCATCGCCAGCGTCGCACCGATCCGGTAAGCGAGTCGGTCGTCACTCAACCCCTGCGCGTCCAGCACGCCGATCAGACGGCGCATGCGCGCGTAAGTGTCGAACGGATCCGCGTCGACGGGGATCCGGCCGTTGCGTCGCAATTCGGCGAGTACGGCGTCGGGCCGGCTCTCGTGCCGCAAAGCGGCGAGTTCGCGGGCATCCACGCACGCGTAGAAGATTCGTTCGTGCCGGCGCGGATGCCGCACCGTACCGACGGCGCCATCGCGACGCACCCAGGTCCACGACACGCACGGCGACAGGAGCGCCTGATAGCGCGACTCGGACAGCGCGCCCGCCAGTGTCTGAAACACCGCCGCGTCGTAGAACCGCAGCAGCCCGTCGCGATCGTCGGGCAGGGTCACGCGCGTCCTGACGCCGAGTTTCGGCACGAGTTCATCGAGCGGATACACGCTGACCAGCGACAGAAACGCGAACGGCCGCCGCGCGAGCTGCCGTTCGAGCAACGCCGGCACGTGCGGCGCACGATAGTCGCACACCAGCGCGCAGACCTCCGGGTGGCTCGCCTCGGGCTGGCCAGCGAGCACGTTGTGAACCTGTCCTTGCGCAATCAACTCGCGCCAGGGCGCCGCGTTGATCGGCAACTGCGACGCATCGACCAACAGATAGCGATAGGCATCCGGAAACGCCGCATGCTCGGCCGCCGCCGTCGTTTCCCATGTCTGGAGCAGCGCGGTCATCGTCGTCATCCGCGCGTGGCAATCGCTTCGTGGCGATGCGCGAGATCCCGCATGCATTCGACGCATGCGGGCTTGTTCATCGACGGCAACTGGACGTTCGCGGACCGCGGGCCGGTCAGCGTATGCTGGGCCGCATGGAACGTCGCCTTGCCCGGCGCGCCGATCACGATGTCGTTGCCTTCCATCTTCAGGAACGCGTTGGCCGCCGTGAGCAGCAGCCGCTTCGGCGACTGCAGCGCGACACTTGCCTGCGCGCTCGATACAGTCACCGCACGCTGCGCACTGGCGTCGAGCGTCCCGGCGTTCTGCGCCTGCACGGTGACGGCGCCCGTCGCAGCGTGAAGCGCAATCCCGGCGGCCGACCCCGGGCGGCTGCCGCCCGGGGTCCCGTGCGTGTACAGCGCGATGCCTTCCTTCGCGACGATGCTCGACTTGCCCTCGACCGTGATCTGCACGTCGCGTCCGGCGCTCAGCACGGTTTGCGTGCCCGACGTCCACACGTGGCTTTGCGCCGTCAGCGCGGCGACGCCGGCCGCGCCGTGCGCGACGAGATGCGGATGCTGCCACGCCACCGCACCGCCGCCGCCGGCACCGCCCGCGCCTCCGCCGCCTTCGCACGTTGCGCCGATCGACACCTGGCTTTGCCGCAGGCCCTCGATCGCCGCGAGCTGCGATGTCGTGCCGCCGACAGTCGCGACGCCACGTGGCTGCGCCGTGCCCGTGCCCGGCTCCGCACCCTGCTTGCGCGCGAAATTCGCGAGCCCTTGCAGCATCTCGCGTTGCTGCGCGAGCAACTGGCTCGCGGCACTCGCGTCCATCTGATTCACGCCGGGCGCCGTGCTGATCAGCAAGCCGGCGCCGGCGCGCAGCGCAGCGGCCGCCTGCGTCGACAGTTCGGCGCCGTAGCCGCGATCGGCCAGACGCCGGTTGTCCTCCACCTGCTTGATGTGCCCGAGCGTCAGGCCGCTGCCATGATCGGTCGTATAAAGGCGCGCACTCGACTGGCCGGCCGTATCGTCCAGCATGAATTGCCGCGAGCCGCCCGTGCCGGTCTGGCTCGCGCTCAGGTCCTGCGTCTTGAAGCCGGTCAGCACGGCCGCGTGGTCGTTGCCGGCAAACCAGGATGCCGCATTGGCTGTGCTGCCGCTCGGGCCGCCCGCCAGCGCATTGTGCTGCGCATCCGTGTTGCCTTGCCCGTTGTACAGCGCGGCGACCGCGACCGGCCGGTCGGGCTGGCCTTCCAGCCATTCGGTCCAGACTTCCTGACCGACGCGCGGCACGCTCACCCCACCCCAATTGTCGCCGCCGACCGGTGTCACCATGCGCGTCCAGGTGCCCGCGCCGCGGTCGGCCGGTGCGTTCGCCGCGCGCGGGTGTTCCTCGCGACTCGCGGAATTCTGCCCGCGCTGCGCATGATGCTGAATCCGGATCCGGTGATCGCGTTCGGTATGAATCGGATCCCCCGCGCCGACAACGATGCTCGTCTGGGCGCCCGGCATCACCGCGACCGGATGCACGCGTGCACCGTGCCCGCTCGGCGCCAACGGCCGGTAAGCCTGGTCGAACGGCAGCGCGGCGAAGCGGTTCCGGTACACCTCGTCGCCGTCGACCAGCGCGCCGCCAGCATGCGTCGTGGCATCGAATGCCGCGTGCAGCGCCGGCGCGCCGCCCTCCTCGCCAGGCGCGGCATCGAGCATCGGCGGAATCGCGCCGAGCCGTTGCGCGATCGCGCCGTGCACGTCGGCGCTCACGTTCGCACGCGCGTCGTGCTCGACGCGCAAGCACACGAACGCATGCGATGGATCGAGCGACGGATGCTGCGACATCGCAAAGTGCAGCCCCGGCCGCAAATCGCGACGCGTGCCGCTGCCTTCGGTCTGCAGCGCCGCCACGTGCTGCGCGTCGAGTTGCTGCTGCGCGCGCTGGTCGCCGATTGCGGCGGTCTGGAACGCGTACGGGCCTGCGACGTCGCGATCCTCGCCCGGCGCGACCGCGCCGCTCGCACGCACGCTGGACGGGCGGGTCGACAGGCTTCGATGATCCCAGCTGGCGCGCGCCACGCTGCCGATGCGCCAGCGGCGCGCGTTCAGGAATTGCCGGATGCCGCCGCGTGGGTCGCCGTCGCTCGTCTGGTGGAAACCGATGACTTCGGGTTCAGCGGGTGCAAAGCGCTGGTTCGTATCGGCCAGCACAAGCGTGTGTTTGCCCAGGTCCGTCGACTGCGCGTCGCCTTCGTGTTCGAACCAGTAGAAGATGCCCTCTTCCGCCCACAGTCGTTCGAGAAACGCGAAGTCCGATTCGCCGGCTTGTGCAGTCAGGCTGCGGTTCGCATATTTCGTCGGATCGGCGAGCGCCCAGCGCCATGCCGGCGCGATCGCGCCACGCGCGTAGTGCGCGAAGATCTGCTCGCTGATCTCGACCACGCTCGCGTTCAGGAAGTTGTAGCTGTCGACCCGCTGATGCAGCAGCGCGAGCCACGGTTCGACGACGAGCCGCACGCGCGCGAGCCCGCCGTTGTAGCCGACGAGTTCCGCGGCCGTCACATGGCCGTGGAACGGGCGCCGCGTGTCCTGCCCGTCCGCGCCCTGCCACTCGACGAGGATCGGCGCACCGATCAGCTTGTCGAGCGGCACGTCGGGCCGCTCGGTCAGCGCGGTGACCTGAAACCGGAAGCCGCCGCGATCGAGCGACTCCCATCCGCGCAGGCTCTCGGCGACGAGTTTGTCCACGCCGAGGGGCGTGGTCAGCCACAGGAACCGGTCGTGCTGCGACCAGCCGCGGAAGAATGTCTGGATGAGATCGGATTGGGTCGACATGGTGTGTGGTTCGGGGTTCGCTGGGAGTAGTGTTTCCGATCAAGGCTTTCGGGATACCGAAGTCCGCATTGATCCTCGGTCAATTCGACGACCGGCAGCAGTCCGGTTTCCGGCTTTTCCGCCTGGTAGTTGAACGCACCTTCGTAGTGGTGTCCATCCATGTCGAACGAATAGGACAGAACCGGTCCCGCATTGACCGCGTCCCGGACCGCCGCATCGCGTTTGCTCAGCACGTGCCGGATTTCCGCGAGCTGCCCGGCATAGGCGTTGCTCGATTCGACCGTATATTTGCCGATGCCCAGATAGCGGCCCTGCGAGCTGTGATCGAGATCCCTTCCGCGCGAATAGTAGGAAAGCGTATTGCCGTCATCCTTGATCACCATCTTTGGCGCGGGATTGGTCTGTCCGGACCCGCTGCGGATTTCGAAATAGCCGCGTCCGTCGTGCGCAGACGCCACGCCTGTCACGCCCAAGGTCAATGTCGTCACAGCCAGGATTCGTGTCACGAGCATCACGTCAGGATCACTTCCCCGTCAGTTTCACGTTTTCCAGCCGGTCCATCGGCGTAAAGAACCGCCCGTCCATTTCCTGCGGACGAAGGATGTCGAGGTTCACCGTGCCGACGAAGAGGTAGTTGCCCGCATCGACACGCCGCATTGCCGAATGATCGGTAAAGGTCAGCGCTGCGTACGGCACGACAAATTCCACCCGCTCGGGCTGGCCCGGCTTGACGACGATTTCGTGGCGGTAACGGCGGGACGTGTCGCTCAGATATTGGCTGACGAGCCTGACGTCGAATTCCACATTGTCGCTGCCGCCACCGATCTGCACATATTGCAAATCGGGACGCGCCAAATCCGCCGACCAACGATCCGGACCGTCGACCGTCACGTCCTGCTTGCCATTGTTCGAAAACGTTACCTCGATCACAAGATGCTCTTGCGCGGGCCGCACCGAGAATGTCGGATGCAGATTGATTTCCGGGGTGCCGCGCGCCAGCAAATCATGGGCAAGATCGTAAAGTACCGAGAGCTTGTCGTTGAATTGATCGTCGAACTGGTAGTTGTACGTGCCTTCGTAATGGTGGCCGTCCTTGTCAAACGAATAGACGAGCACGGCCCCCTTATTGACTGCATGGATCTGGGGAATCGCCCTGCTGCTCAACGTCGCCTTCACCAGATCGACATGCTGGCGATAGGTTCCTGTGAGACTCGCCGTATATTTTCCGATTCCAAAGTAACTCGATGGCGGCATCGGGTCGATATCCCGACCCCGCGAAAAATACGACACCTTGTGGCCATCGGCTGTGAAGACCATCGACGGCGACGGATTCATCTGCCCCTGTCCACTACGAATCTCGAAATAATCCGCGCGATCTTGTGCAAGCGCCATGTCCAACACTCCGAAAGAAATCATCGACATCACAACGACGAGAAAAGAGCGCTTCATTTCAGCACTTCCCAGTCAATTCCGGTCTTTTCGTTGAACCAGTCACGGAAGCCGTACATGTAGTACTTCGGAATTTCCGGCTTTTGCTGGAACATTCCGCGGCCCATCAGGTTCGTTTCGGTGGAACGCTGCCAGTTGTCGTCAAGCTGCGCCATCGTCACATCGACCAGATGTCGCGAGTTGATGTACTTCCCGAACACGGCGCCACCGTCGATAAAGTACTCATCCGGCCAGCCGAACAGATGCCCGCTCTCATGCGCGATCGCATTCTGGGTCGATACCGGGACATACCGTTGCTGCCGCGGGTTCCACTCGACTTGCACTTCCCCCCAATTCGCCGAGTTCGCCCGCGTCACCTTGGGAAAGAGATTGATCTCGGCATGGCATCTCCCGGTTTGAACGAGTTCGACTTCAAGTTTCACCTTGACCTTGCATGTACACGCCTTGCCGAGCGGACACGCCTTCGGCTGCATCGAGTAATTCCCCCGGTTCAGTCCTTCCTCGATACGCTTCTTGAAGCCCGACACGGCAGCAAGACCACCGGGTCGATCCACTACCTTGATGACCAAGCCTTCCCGTATGCCGTCGCTGTTGTACGGCACCGAAAACGGCTTGCCCGTCGACGGATCCATATGGACGCGCCCCTGGTTGATCCAGTATTGATCTTTCAAATGAACCTTGATACGGACGGTGGCCGTCAACGTCGCCGTCGCAGGTGCATAGCCGATATCGTACGTCCCGGTCGATGCCGCATATTCAAGCCAGTTGGGTTTCCCGTCCTTCAACTTCGGATTGCCACCCTCGTCCGTCTCATAGTAGTCCGCGGACCCCATACTGACGGTGTGCTCTTCCTTCTTGATCGCGGGAACGTGAAGGTTGCACGGTCCACTGTGCGCAGCCGCACCTTTTTTCGGCATGCCCTCCAGTTCACCGGACACAGGTGGCGGCGTCGAATAACCGAGCGAGGGGCCCGATCCCCCGTCCGCCACCGTGGGTGCGGCCGCGGAAGGCGCGGGCAGCGGTTGACCGGGCGCACGGGAAAATGCCTGCGCCGCGCCGACGGCACCGCCCGTCGGTAGCGCCGCACCGGCAATCGAACTCGCCGCACCCGCCGCACTTCCCCCCGCCACCGCCCCTCTCCCCGCCGGACTCGCCGCCAGCGCCTGCACGAGAAAGTCGCACGGATCGCCCTGCGGCAACACCGGCAGCGCCGGCAGCTTCACGCTCGTCGCGCGCGGCCCCGGGAACGGATGGCCGCCCGCCTTCACCGCGAACTGCCCCGGCGTCTCGACGACGATGTCGCCGCCTTTCAGCGTGATCCGGTTCGGCCCCTGCTGCAGCACGATCGCTTCCTGCGCGAGCACGTCGACGCGCTCGTCGGTCGACGTCACACGCACGGTCTGGTCGGCGAGAATCTCCATCGTCGACGCATGCGCCTCGACGCTCACCGGCCCTTCTCCCGCGATCGCCTTGAGCCCGCCCACCACGCTGTACAGGCTCATCGCATCGCCCGTCGCCGCGGCCACGGTGGCGCCGGCGCCCACGTGCGCGTCGCCTTGCGACGTCAGATGAACGTGCTGCGCCGCATACGACACAGCGCTGTCCGGCGTCGTCACCACGATGTTCTCCGGCGACTCCATCAGCACCGCGGGCGTCGCGAAACGCTCGACGGGGTCGCCGCCGTCGCGCTGCGTGCCGGTCGGCTTGGTCGCGCTCTGACCGCCCACGCTACCCGCATACTTGCCGTCCTGCGCAGGATCGATCGCCTTGAGGAAATCGGTCTGCGCCTTGTTCGCACTCAGGCCGACCGCCTGCGCACCGGTCGCCGCCGTGTCGAGTTCCTGCGCCGTTTTCGCCGCGTCCTTCAATTGCTCCACGCGCTCGGCGACATCCATCTGCGTCGACGCGCCGAGCCGGCGCGCGGTACTCGACAGCAGCACGCCCGCGCCGGCCCGCACGACGCCCCAGCCCTGCGTCGCCAGCTCGAAGCCTTCACCGCGATAGGCGCCGCGCATCGTACCCTGCTGGTCGATCAGATAGCCCTGCGCGAGGCGCGTGTCGGCAGTCGAATTGCTCAACTCGTGACGCAGTTGTCCGGCCGCATCGTCCATCACCCAGCGACTGCCGGGTTGCCCGTCGAGGGTTTGCGTCTGCAGGCCCGTCAGCGTTCCCGAATGGTTCGCGTCGCTGCCCTCGCCGGCCGAGAACGGCGGACGCACACGCCCGCCGTACACCTGGCCGAGCACGACCGGCGCATCGATGTTGCCCGACTCGAAGCCGACCACCACTTCCGCCCCCACACGCGGCGCAAACACATGCCCGAAATTCGGCCCGGCCGCCTGTTCGGCGACACGAGCCAGGATGCCCGAACGGTGATCGCCCGGCGCGTGGCCGGCCGGATTGGACCGGCTTGCCGTATCCGTCAAGCCGCCCGGCAGCGGCGCGACACCGCGCATCCACGGAAACTGGATGCGGACCTGGTGATCGCGCGTGCTGCTGACGCGCCCACCCGGCTCGCCGACCACGATCGCGGTCTGCACCCCGTACACAGTCGGCCGGTCGCGGAACGGCGGCACGATCGGCGTGCCTTCCGGCACCGCGACGAAGCGGTTGCGATACAGCCCCTTGTCGAGCTCGCCGCGTCCGAACAACTGCCCGATTTGCGCGCCGAGGTTGTTCACGGCCTCGTGCTCGATCGACAGCGGCACGAATCGCACGGTGCCGCCCAGATAGTCGTTCAGCGTATGGACCTTGCCGGTCTCGAGCGTGCGCGACGAGCCGCCGCCACGGTAGATCCGCTTCGCGAGCTGCAGCGCGTCGAGACGCTGTTCGGCGTAACGCTGCGCATCGCCGCTCGTGTCGAAGCGGCCGGCGCGCTGGCCGTCGTAGATCTCCCGCACCGGCAGTAGCGGCACGCCGGCATCGGCGGGCTGCTGAGCATGGCCGGCAAGCGCATGAAGCTCCCTGGCTTTCCAGCTCGTCGCCACCACGCGATCCGGCACGAGCTGACGCCGATCGGAGAATTGCGTCATCACGCCGTCCGGATCGCCGACGTCCTGCGCATTGAATGCGATCGCGCTGCCGTCGGGCAGCCGTGCATGGCGGTCGAACACAACGACGGTATGGTCGCCCGACGGCGCCTTCCCCGCGTCCTGCCCGTGCTCGATGCGAAACGACAACCCGGCCTCGGACAACTGCCGCAACACGAAATCGAGATCGGTTTCGCGATACTGGCCGCGCAAGCGATACGATCGCAGCGGCTCAACGCGTTCATGGCGCCAGTGCGCTTCCGGATAGTCGCCGAACACGCGCTCGCAGATCCCCACGGCATCGAGGTCGACGAAATACAGGCAATTGCGGCGCAGTTGCAGCAACGCGAGCCACGATTCCATCGTGAGCCGATAGCGCGTGAACTCGCCGTCACTCTCCGCATAAGCGGCATGCGTGACGTAGCCGTTCCAGCATCGTTCGCCCGCCGCCGTCGCGAGACGCAGCCGCACGGCGCTGCCGATCAGCGGCGCGAGATCGAGAAACGGCTCGCTCGACAGCACGTCGATCTCGAACCGGAACGATTCGCTGATCCCCTCACGACCGTGAAAGCGCTCGACCACGAAGGCGCCCGGCATCGCGGTATCGATCTGGATATGACGGGTCGTCTGCCCGTACCCCGTTAATGCGGCAACTAGATCCATGTCGTTTCTCGGCAATCGCGCGCGAATGCGTGTCGCGCCGGCTGGTTCGTATCCAATCGGTTCATCGGAACAGCTTGCTCATGTCGACGTTGCGCTGCATCTGCTGACGCATCGCCTCCATGTCTTCCTGCACGCTCGGCACATGGGGCGCGTCCCAGCGTACGCCGTTCACGTAGACGGTGCGCCAGCGCAGATACCCCCAGACGAACGAAAACTCGCGTCCCGAATCCTGCAGCGCGAGACCGCCGGTGACTTTCGGGTCCGTCAACACGGCGCTGTCGGTCGGCGCGGTGGCATCCCGGGCCGCACGGGCTTTCCGTGCAGCCTGCTGCGCGGCGTCGTAACGTTTCAGGATGTCGGCCTGCTGCGCGGTCAGCGGCGAACGCGGTTCGGGCTCCGGCGCGACGTTGGCGGCCGGCCCGAGCCCGAGCGCACCCGCCCCCATCATCTGCATGATCTGCGACGGTCCCGGCGCGCCGAGTTGCTGGCGCTTCTTCCATTCGGCGTGCTGGCGCTCGAACTCGGCCTGACGGGCTTTCAGCGCCGTGATCTGCTTGTGGTTCCACACGTCGTCGTCGTCGCCCAGCGGCTTGAACCACGCGCGCGAGTCGTGCATGAAGTTGTCGTACAGCGCGCTGATCGGCGCTTGCGGCGGCCCCATGTTCCAGTCGCCTCGCACCTCGAGCCACTGCTTCCATTTCTCTTCAAGCTGCAACTGGAAGAAATCCTCCGCGCGCTTGGCGCTCGCGCGCACCAGCGGGCCGACGAACGGAATCGCGGACTGCAGGCCCGCGGCGATCGGCAGGACGGCCGGCGAAATGACGGCCGCCGCCTTCGGGTTCTGCGTGATCTTCCGGCTGACCGTGTTGCCTGCGTACCGGCTCACGGTCGGTCCGCCTTCCTTCTCGCATTCGAGCAGGTCGCGCCATTCGAGCCGCAGCTCTTCGTTCGCGCTGTCGAGATCGACGGCATCCTGCGGATAGGCAGCCTTGGCGGCGAGAAACGACGGTTGCGAACGCAAATTGTCGAGCCGCATCCTGCGCCAGCGCAGGTACAGCCCGTAGTGCGCACGCATCAGGCCCGGCGTGCCGTGCTCCTTCGCGTAGTAATAGTCGGCGCTCGTGCTCACATAGGCGGAAAACGCGCGCTTGAGCGCGGGAGAAATTGCGAACGCCGCCGCCGCTTCGGCAGCGACACCGGGCCCCTTGATATCGAGTGGCACACCGGCCTTGCGCGCTTCGCGATACATGTCGAGCAGCGGCACCTGCGACAGCTTGTCCGCATCGCCGGTGCCGCGCCCCTGCTCACCTGGCCCGTAACCGCCGCCGACGTCCGAATGCACGCCCGGATAGACGATCTCCTCATGCCCGTCCCGCGACGCATCGATCAGGTCGAGCGGGAACGATCCGCGCGGCTCGTGGGCCGCGACCATATGGACGCAGCGGCGCACGTAGTGCGGCACGCTCATCAGTTCCTTGCGCCCCCAGCCGCCGTGCCCGTCGAACAGCGTCGCGGCCGTGCTTTGCGCGATGCCGACCGACGCGACTGTATCGAAGATGCCGAGGAAGTCGTACGACACGGGCACGCCGCACAGGCTGAAATCGGGGTCCAGCGCATCGGCCAGCCAGTTCGAGAACGTGCGGGCCTCGGCCGCTCCGCGCGAAAAACCGAACACGTACAGGCGAATGCGCTGCAGTTTCGGCTTGCCCTTCACCAGCAGATCTCCGACGCGCGCCTTCAGCTGCGCGCACCGGGCCCGCAATGCGACGCGGCGTTTCTCATCCCACGCGCGCATCGTCGCGGTCCAGTTCGCCGTATCGACTTCGCCCTTGAGCTGCGCCCAGATCGTGTCGCGATCCCACGTCAGTTCGATCCCGTTCTGCTCGGCGGCCATCAGCTTGAGCGCACCGACGCTCGAACTGCCGCGCGCGTTGATGTCGCCGAGACTGCCCGGCTTGGGTGGGTTGCCGCCGAGATCGATGCCCTTGAAATTCAGGTCGACGCTGACGGCCTTCGCGAGCTCCTTGTCGCTCTTGCCGAGCGCCGCGGACAGCGAATTGCCGAACGCGTGCGCATGCACGACGTTGTGGATCTGCAGCAGTGCCCAGTTAATGCGCCCCTCGCCGGCCCATCCCGTCGCGGCGCCGGCGGCGGCCTGCAGCCCGACGCCCTGGTCGCCGATCTCGTCGACGAACGGCGTGCCGACGCCGGCCACGTAAATGGCACTGTGATACTTGTCGCGCGGAAACACGTCGAACAGCCGCGCGACGTTGCTGTGCTTGCCGCCCGCGCGATCGCGATCGGCGTTGTTGCGCGTGCCGTCGAAGAAGATGCCGACATGCAGCGTCTTGCAGCAGCTCATCCCGTCGTCGTCGTGCAGCCGACGCATGATCGCGTCCTGCTCCTCGCGGGTGACGACGCCGACGTCAGGTCGGTCGGCGCTGGCGAAGCGGAAACTCATCGCGTGATCCTCTTGTCGGGATTCCGGCACTGCGGGTCGCTGTTGCGCAACGTGAAGTTCCCCGGGCACGCTTCGTCGGGCGCCTGGAGATTTTCAGGGAAGCCGCGGTAGCCAGGCATCCACTGAGACGCATAGACCTTGATTCGATCGTGCGGAAAGAACAGGACCCACAGGAAGCCGTCCGAGAATGTGTCGTAGCGCTCGACCGGTACGACCCGGCTCGCAAGCGCCTTCGGATCCTTCCTGTACAGGTCGTCGTCCCGCCACTGCAGGTTGACGGTCAGCCCCGGATGCCATTGTTTCGGCAACGCGACACAGCAGACGATCGCGCCGCCGCCGCTGCCGATACGCGCCGGTACCGTCCCGCCCCAGGTGCCGTCGACGTAGAACGTGCCGATCGGCACGTCGGTGTAGTTGAGGGCATTCAGCTTCAGCCCCAGGGTGCCGGATGCGGCCGCCGCACTCGCGGCGCTCGACGCCCCGGCTGCACTCGACGCGGCAGGCGACGCGGCAGGCGATACGTCGGTCGCGCGCGAGCATCCGGCCGTCCCGAGCAAGATGGCCGCGAACATCAGCAGCCGAGCGGCAAACGTCGTGGAACCGGCATTCAAACTCATCTTTTCATCCTCTTCTCCGACGCCGTTCGGCGTGGATCGCTATCAACCCCGTGCGCTGTCGCATGCACGCGAACCCGCATCGTTCTATGCCGACGACGTCGCCGGCGCGAGCTCCGTCACCAGATACCCGGCCGCCACAAGCGCATCGAGCGCGACTCGCGACGCCGCCGCGGGCGGACCGTCGTGCCGCGCCCATGCCGCACTCACACACGCATGGACTTGCGAGGGCGCAGCCACCAGACGGCCGAAACTCTCCGGACGCTGGCGAACATGAAAAATCAGCGTGTCGATCTTCGCAGCCTGTCGAAGCCGTTCGATCTGTTCGTCGTCAAGCAAGTATGGCTCGCCGTCGCGCCCGGCATCCGCATCGCCGCCCGCCGCGTCGCCCACGGTGTCGAAATCGAGCGCAACGAGCGCGCCGGTGCGATCGAATACGTGCCACGCGTCGATGCCGTCCGTGAAGCGGCGGCGCTGTGCGGGCGTCAGCGCCGCGAGCCACGCGGGCAGGCAACGCGTATCGGCGAGACGCACCAGAAACGCTTCGCCGTCGGCCGCCGCACTCGCCTCCATCTGTCCGCGCAGATGCGCGGCGAGTGCGGCCGTATCGCGCGCGCCGCGCAGCAGGCTCACCATCGGTCGTCCGGACGTCTCGCGCAGCACGGTGTCCAGCATCGCCCGGCGCGCGGCCGCGTCGACCGGCAACGGCACGAGGCACGGCGACATCGCCAGCAGGTCGTCGCCGTCGTACACACCTTCGTACAACACGACGACGGCATCGTCGCGCTCGACCGCGGGCATCCGGTCACGCAACGCCGGCGCGAAACCCATGTCGAGCAGCAGGTGCCAGCGCCGGTCGGCCGGCACGCGCTCGAACAGCGCATTCAGCCGGTCCGGCGTGTCGTCGGGATAGCGGTCAATCCAGTCGGTCGTCTCGATCGTCATGCTCAGATCGCCTTGCCTGCGAGTGCGCTGCCCGACTGCATCGCGTGCAGCAGGCATTCGACACACACCTTTTCGGGAAACTGCGGCAACGGCGTATTCAGTTGCTCAGGGCCCACGAATGCATGCTGCGCGGCATACACGACGAATTTGCCGGGGCAGCCGAACGTGACGTCGCCACCTTCGATCGTCACGTGCGCCCCCCCACTCACCGCGAGATGCACGGTCTTCTTCGCGGCGATCTCGACGTCCGCGCTCGCGGAAGCGAGCTTCAGATCGTCGCGCGCGCGCAGGCCCAGCACATCGCGCTGCGCCTGCAGCGTCAGTCCATCCTTGCCGGCGATCATGCCGATGCCGACACCCTGTGCATGGCTCGCGCCGGCCAGCCAGCCGATGCCCTGCCCGCTGTGAATGCGCAGCTGCTGCGCAGCGGCGAGATTGAAGTCGCCACCGCTGCCGAGCGACAGCGTTTCGGCGGCCGCCCATTGCAGCGCCTGCCCGGCAACCAGCCCGTGCCCGCCCCGTGCCTCGATGCCGAGCACAGCGTCACCCGTGTGCGGCAATGCGTTGCCCGTCGACCGCTGGGCGGCATCGGCCGACGCCTGCGTGTAACCGTTCGCGCCGACCGTCGTCGCGAAGCTCTGCGCAAGCGCATCGAGCGGCGCGGCGCTGCCGTTCAGCGACGACTGGCCCGCCTGCTCCACGCCGCGCTGCGCGGCGAACGGCAGCGTCCCATGCGTATCGGCCGTCTGGTCGAATCGCCGAACCAATGCGGTGTGCCGCGCGAGCAGCCCCTGCAGCGCGGACGCATCGCCCACCGGCTGCGCGGCGCCAGCAGGCGCATAGCTCGACACCAGCAGGCCGCGCGTCGCACGCATCGCACCGTATGCGTCCGAGCGCAATTCGACGCCCTGGCCACGGAAACTGCCGAGATAGTTGTCCGCCTGATGGCGCAGATGACCGAGGTTCAATTGCGTGGCCGCGTGCGTGGTCGCCATCTGCAGGCGTCCCATGCCGTCGGAATCGTCGGCGACGAGCTGGTTGTGGCCTTGCCCGTCGAAACCCTGACTCTTGAAACCCGACAGCGCGCCGGCGTGATTGTGGCGATCCGTGCCGCCGCCGGCGCCATGCCACGCGGGGCTCAGCCCGCTTGCCAGATTGCCCTGCGCGCTCGGCGCATGATCGCCTGCTTGCGTGTAGATCGACGCGTCGAGCGGCTTGCCGGCCGCTCCGCCCGGCGAAGGCGACTCGCCGCCTTCGCCGCGGCCATTGAACAGGCCGCCGAGCACGATCGGCCGGTGGATCAGCCCGTGGTGAAACTGCACGAGGACTTCATGGCCGATGCGCGGTACCTGCTGAAGGCCGTGCCCGTCGCTCGCGAGTCGTTGCATGGCGCGTGTCGGATACGTACCCGCATCGTCTTGCGCCTGCCAGTGAAAGCGAACGCGCAACCGCCCCTGCGCATCGGTGTGCACCGGTCCCGTCGAACCGGGCCGCGCGTCGCCTGCCGGCCCGACGACGATCGCCGTCTGCGCGCCCAGCGCCGTCGGAACCGGATTGAGTCGCTGCCCGGTTCCGTCGGCCAGCGTGGGCCGCCAGACCTGCGTTCGCGGCACCGCATCGAACCGGTTCGCATAACCGCCGGCCTGCGCTTGCCGAACCACGCGCGGATCGAGCGCCGTCGCCGGCAACGGCCCGAGTTTCCGTTCGATGGCTTCCATGACGGTCGACGGCAGATTGTTGATCCCGACATGCTCGACGCGCGTCAGCAGAAAATCATCGGGCGCCGCGACGCCGCGCACGGATTGCCAGCCAGCATCGACGAGTTTCAGCGCGCGTCCTGCGCGCGCCGTGCGCAGCGTGCCGTAGCCGGTCCAGAAACTGGCGCGCGACACGATCGCATCGGCCTGGCGCCGTACCGTATCTTCCGCTTGGCGCAAGCTGTCGAACGCCTCCGGCCCGACGTCGTCGTAGAGTTCGCGCGCGCCGCCCGGCCGGCCGAGCGTCGTACTCGCGGTCGTCGCCCGGTTCACACGGTAATCGCTGCTGATCAGCGTGATGCGATCGGCCGTCAGCGACAACGACTGCCCGATCCCGAGGATCACGTCGTCGGTGCCGGTCGCCGTCCCGCTCGAGCGGCGCGGCACCCCGCCGCGTCGTGCGGACGTATCGTCCTCGGCCAGTTGCGCGCTGTCGTCGAAGACCAGCATCGTGTGCCCGCCAGGCGCGTCCTCGTCTTCGACGAAACAGAATCCGAGGCCGGCCTCGGCCAGCAGATGCTGCACGAATTCGTAGTGCGTATGGGTTCGGTACTGCACGCGATACGCAATGGGTTCCAGCGCATCGAGACGCCGGCTGGCATCCGGCGTGAGGCGCCACCGCGCGATCCCGGCGTACGGCGCGAACACCGTGTCGAGCACGTCGGCAAGCGTCTGGTTCACGAAGGTTCGCTCGTCGCGCGCATGCGTGAGTGCGGCGAGCCACGGCACGATCTGCAGATGGTAGCGAGCGAGGCCTGCGTCGTACCCCGTGCACTCGGCCTCGGCGACGAGACCGCTGCGCAGCGTCGTCGTGCCGTTCGCGAGCGTGGTACGAATCGCGACACGTTGCCCGAGCATCGCGTCGAGATCCAGTGCGGGATCCGTCGACAGCGCATCGACATTCCATTCGAATAGATCGGAGAGCGATTCGCGGCCGGTCCAGCGCTCGATTTGAAATGCGGCAAGCGCGCCGGATCCGTCCAGCGAATACAGGCGATTGAATGCGCCGAAAAGAGACGCAAATTCCGTGATGACGCTCATGCGGTCCCGCTCTCTCAGGATTTTGACGTTTTTAAATTAGATATTGCTGCGACGAACACGGGATGATGCACGCTTGCCGGCATCGCGATCGCCACGCCGAACCGGCAGGACACGCGCGGGAGCCCCCCGCAACACCGCCCGCTGTCTGGCTGAACGCACGCCAGCCGGACCAGGTGATGCGCCCCCTATTTGAAGCTTACTATTTTAGATTACGTCGGCGGGCTTCACCATAGGCAAACGGACCTAGATTTAAAAAGCAGGCCTTGACGTGCGGGCATCACGCCCGATAATGACGGCCTTCGGTTCGCAAGCTATATTACGGCTCAATCGGAAACAGGCAATTATTACCGAAAGGTAATAAATACCCGATTTAGCCGAAATCGATTCGAAAAACGTTGCCGATGACAGACGCGCTCCCGTACCCGGCGGCGAAGTCGCGATGCATCGTCGATGATTCCAGCCAGGAGGCCGATCCGGATGACCCAACCCTTCATCGTCCTTGGGGACAAGCACAGCCATGGCGGCACCGTGACCAGTGCGTCGACGCTGTCGTCGGTCGACGGCCGGGGCATTGCGCGCCGCAACGACACGGTGACGTGTCCGATCCACGGCCCGAATTACATCGTCGACGGCGACGACACGATGATCGTGCAGGGCGAAGGCGTCGCGCGCGACGGCTACAAGACGGCCTGCGGCGCCGTACTGGTCGCAAGCCGGACGGCGGGCAGCGACGGCAATTGATACACGACGCCGCACGTCACGGGAAGAATCGATGGAAATGATCACGCGCTTGCGCAAGACAGCATTCGTCGCCGCGCTGTTCATCGCAGTGTGGATCGCCGTATTGGTCTGGTGGAAAACGACCCGGCATGCACCCACCACCCGGGAACTGCTGCTGTGCGGGCTCGTGCTGCCGGCGGCCCTCGCCGTCTGCGTGG
Source organism: Burkholderia sp. MSMB1835 (assembly GCF_001526365.1). Classification (NCBI taxonomy): domain Bacteria; kingdom Pseudomonadati; phylum Pseudomonadota; class Betaproteobacteria; order Burkholderiales; family Burkholderiaceae; genus Burkholderia; species Burkholderia sp. MSMB1835. The sequence continues at coordinate 70,192 of NZ_LOYP01000055.1, read as the reverse complement.
CATGGCTGCGCCGGGGGCTCGGCCAGCATCCGGCGCTCGCGGCCGCCGCACCGCCGAGTTCGTCCGCATCGACGGACGCCTCTGCCCCGCAGGATTCGACGTCGCACACATGGTCGGCCCTGCTGCTCGACAGCAGCGTGAGGCTGCCGACGGGGGCGACGACCGCAGACATCGATGCGGCGGCCCGTGAAGAGCGCTCCGTCGCGCTTCATCCCGAACTGCAACGCCCGGACGGAACCGGCGTATTCGCGAGCACCGTCGAATCGGTGTCGCTCGACCGGTTCGATACGAGCCTGCTTGCGCCCGACGCGCGGGAAACGCTGCAGGACGAGCACTGGCGCGGGCTGCTGCTAGCCGCCGACGCACTCGACGAATTGCGCGAGCGTCATGCCGTGTTGTCCGGCGCGGCCGCCGACGCGCCGCCGCTCAGGCTCCATCTGCTGATGCCGGAGCGCTGGCAATCGGTCGCCACCATGCTCGCCGCATGGCTCGATGCACACGCGGCGCGGGAAGCCGTCGCGCCTGGCATCGTCCGTGCGCAATTGCGCACGGTCGCTGATCCCGTGCAAGCATGGGCAGTCGTCGACGAACTGATCCAGGCGTTGCACCTGCAATCGTCCGGCGAGCTGCACGTCGTCCTCGCGTTCGACTCCACCGCAAGCCAGGACGCAGTCGACGCGCTGGATCGCGCAGGCCGGCTCTACGGCCGCGATCGGCCGAACGGCATGATGCCCGGCGAAGGCGCATGTGCGTTGCTGCTCGGCCATCCCGACACACCGCATGCGATGCCCGCCCCGTCGATCCACCGGCTCGCGGTCGCGCGCCGCGCGGGTTCCGCCGATCACGGCAAGGCGGAAGCGACGACGCTCGAACAGTTGCTTACGGCGGCGGGTACGCGCTTGTCGACGTTACGCCCCGACCTGTCGGCACCCGGATTCGTCACCGACGCCGATCAACGCAGCAGCCGCCGCACCGAAGTCATGACGGTCGGCGAGCAGATCTGGGGCGACGATGCCGCCGAGCGCAGCCGCCACCTCGGGCTCGCCAACGGGGCAAGCGGCGCGGCGCTCGCGCTCGCTGTGCTGGCCGTCGCCGCCGATCGCGCGACAGAGGAAGGACAAGCGGTATTGGCGGCATCGGTCGGCGACCCGCTCGCACGGGGCGTGATGCTCGTCACGCCGGCGACGACTGTCGACACCACTGCATCGGTGCCGCAATCCGGAACGGTCGCGGCGTGACGGGACGCGTCGCATGAGCCCCGGTCTACAACGGTATCGCGGCGACCGACCGCCGCGGCCACCGATACCACGCCTGCAGCGATGAATCGCAACGCGTGCTGCCGACCGATCGGCCGCGATGTGCATGCCCGCAATAGCTGCACTCACGCAAGCGACATCAACCGCAACTGATTTTCGTTGGCGGCCGAATGCCTCACCCGCGCCGCACCCAGATCACCTTCCCGTCGCGAATGCCGAGATTGCGGCGCTCCTCCCGGTAATCCATCGTGCCCGGCAGCGACTTCCCGTCACGCTCGAGCACGCGCCACAGGCAGCCGTCGAGCAACGCGGTCGCATCGGCCTCGGTCTTGCCGACCAGCGCATCGTCCGGCGCGGCATTCGCCTTGCATACCTGTGCGGCGCCCGGCTCCAGAGGGGGTCTGGCCGCGCCGCCGGCGGTGGCGTTGGGGTGCTTCGTGTCCATGTCCGCACATCCTGCAAAGGTTGCGCTCGCAACGAGTGCAACGAGCATCGCGATCGTGTCCTTCATCGGTTTCTCCCTGTCGCGGCCCGGCAGTCCGTGTGCGGCATTCGCGCACGACCGGGCATCGCATGCGTGATCGGTTCCGCACGCTGCCGGCCGTTTCCCGATGGAGCCGGTCGGCGAACGGCGGCTTTTCGCGACCCGGCCGAGCCGCCTCGGCGCACCGGCGTCGCTGGGCCGGCCTGACGCCGAACCCGCCCGCATGTTACCGCACGCGGCTCGCAGCGACGGCGCGACGCAGCTGGATCCTGTGCACCTGCGCGCCGGCCCGCGCAATGCGCTCAGAACTTGTACGTCACGCCCGCGATGCCGTAGTAGTTGTTGCGCGACTGCACGATCGGGCTGTCGCCGGCGCGGCCGAGCAGCCGCGTCACGCCGCCGGTCGCGAGCACCGACCAGTGCCGCGACAGCGTCCAGTTCCACGCCACCGCCATCGCCGCGCTGTCGATCCCGCCGCTGACCGAATACGGACGGAACCGGCTCGTCATCGACTGCGCGTCGGTCACGCCGTAGAAGGTCTGCAGGTAGCGTCCCGAGCCCGCATGCACGGTGCCCGTCACGACGATCTCGTGCTGCGACGTCTTGAGTACCGGCACCGCGAGATCGACGTGCCCCGACACGCCGCGCGACGTGTGAGTCACCGGCGTGTCGACCGTGATGCTCAGTTCCGCCGCGTCGAAGAGCGACACGCCGGCGCGCACGCCGACGAGCACCGAGCCGGGAATCCGGCCCATCCCCTTCAGGTAGTCGGAGCCCGGCAGGTCGAAGCGGTTCTCGTCCGCGCGGCCCGCGTCGTAGCTCACCGCCGCCGACACGAACGCACCGTGCGGCAGGTTCAGCCGGTAGCCGGCGCCCTGCGTACCGTCGACGAAGAAGCCGTTGCCGAACGTGGCGGAAAACGACGGCGCGACGACGCCGCGATACTGGTTGCTGCCCTGATAGCGCGGTGCGAATCCGCCGCCGAGCGACAGCGAATACTGGTTTTCCGCGTGAGCGGCGGCGGCAAGGGTCAGGCCGGCGAGCGGCATGCAATAGCGGTAGCGGCGAAGGGATGGGCGCACAATATCGAGATCCGAGTGACGAAGCCCGCAGTCTAGGGGCCGCCCCGCGCCGAGACTGTCCTGAATGTGCGGCGAATCTGTGCGCAATTGTGTTCGATTGTTCGAGATTGTCGCCCCGCTGCCCCGGCATCCGGTCCGCCGGATAGAATTCGCGTGCCGCCGCGCATCGGTCTGCCGGAAACGAGATGGCGCGTGCATCCTGAGGAGACCATGAACGAAGTTCCGCTCAAATACCGTGTGCTGCTGATCGAGGACGACGATCGCCTCGCGCAGCTCGTCCGCGAATACCTCGACGGTTATGAATTCGCGGTGACGGTCGTGCGGCGCGGCGATCTCGCCGTCGCTGCGGTGCGCGAGCACCAGCCGGCCCTCGTGATACTCGACCTGATGCTGCCGAATCTCGACGGCATGGAAGTCTGCCGGCGCATCCGCGCGTTCACCAACGTTCCCGTGCTGATCCTGACCGCGCGCGCGGACGTGTACGACCAGGTCGCCGGGCTCGAGACCGGCGCCGACGACTACGTGACGAAACCGATCGAGCCGCGCGTGCTCGTCGCCCGCGCTCGCGCGCTGTTGCGCCGCGCGCAGCCGGCCGCGTCGGACGTGAGCGCCGTCGCGCCCGACGCGCTCGTATTCGGCGAACTGACGATCTCGCCGCCGAACCGCACCGTCACGTGGCGCGGCGAGCCGGTCGAGCTGAAGACCGCCGAATTCAACCTGCTGCTGATCCTCGCGCGCGCGGCCGGCACCGTGCTGAGCCGCGACGACATCCTCAAGCAGTTGCGCGGCATCGAATTCGACGGGCTCGACCGCTCGGTCGATTCCGGCATCTCGAAGCTGCGCCGCCGCTTCGAGGATGCGTCATCGGAGCCGCACAAGATCAAGACGATCTGGGGCCGCGGCTACCTGTTCAGCCCTTCTGCGTGGGACGAGTAAATGCTGCGCCCGTTGCTCCGGTTGTACCTCGTCGTGATCCTGTGCGTCGGCGCGTCGATCGTCTTTATCCAGCTGTCGTTCGACCGGATCTTCTACGAGCGCGTCGCGCAGGCGCAGCGCGACTCGCTGACGACCTACGCGTTCGTGCTGAACGATTACCTCGAGCGCCATCCGGGCGCGCAGCGCGAGCTCGCGTTGCGCGAATTGGCGCTGCACGGCCGCGAAGGGTTCGGGTTCATGTCGATGGCCGATGCGCGTGCGCGACTGAGCGGCGCGCCGCTGCGCGATCTCGATGCCGGCAGGATCGCGATCAGCTACGACGGCAAGGACTACTACATGCCGCTCGCGGACGGCTCGGTGCTGCATGCGCGGCCGATCGAGGCGGCGGACCTCGACATCCGCATCTATGCGTACATGCTGCTCGCGCTCGCGACGCTGTTCGCGGTGGTGCTGTGGATTCACTATCACTGGCGCGACATTCGCCGGCTGCAGGACGCCGCGCGCGCATTCGGCGCCGGGATGCTGTCGACACGCGTGAAACTGTCGGGCAAGTCGAACATCTACGAGCTGTCGCAGCAGTTCAACGACATGGCCGCGCGCATCGAGGCATCGATCAAGCAGCAGCGCGAAATGATGCACGGCATCTCGCATGAACTGAAAACGCCGCTCGCCCGGCTCGAATTCGGGCTCGCGCTGCTCGCCGATCCCGACGAAACCGGCCGGATGCGCGAGCGCCGCGACGCGCTGCGGCGCGACGTGCGCGAACTCGACGAGCTCGTCACCGAACTGCTGACGATCGGCCGGCTCGAACAGGGCGCGAGCGAACTCGCGCCGATGGAGGTCGTCGTCGACGCGCTGCTCGACAGCGTCGCCGGCAACGTCGCGGACGACATCGCCGATCGCGGCATCGCGCTCGACGTGTCGACGCTCGACGCGCCCGCGACCCACGTATGCGATCCGAAGCTCGTCGCCCGTGCCCTGCTGAACCTGATCCGCAACGGCGCCCGCTATGCGTCGCGCAAGGTCGTGCTGGCCGCCACGCGAGATCGGTCCGGTGCGCTCGTGCTGAGCGTCGACGACGACGGGCCGGGCATCCCGGCCGCCGAGCGCGCCCGCGTGTTCGAACCGTTCCAGCGGCTCGACTCGAGCCGCGACCGGCAGACCGGCGGCTTCGGGCTCGGGCTTGCGATCGTGCGACGCGTCGCGCAGGTGCACGGCGGCGACGTGCGGCTCGAGGATTCGCCGCTCGGCGGCGCACGCTTCGTGATCACGTTGCCCGTGCGGGCGCTGCCGGACAGCCTGTTCGACGTTGCGAACCCGCACGCCGATAGGCGCGGCCGCCACGGCACGGGTACGGTCATCCCGCTTCGATGAAGACGAACCACGGAACTCGGCCCGCCCTCGCCTGACAGCGCCCGCGCTCAGCGCCGCCGCAGCAGCGCGACGAAGAACAGGCTGCCGAACAGCGCGGTCACGATGCCGATCGGCAGATCCTCCGGCGCCGCGAGCGTGCGCGCGGCGACATCGGCCCACACGAGCAGGATCGCGCCGGCTAGCGCGGCGACCGGCAGCAGCCGGCCGTGCTCGGCCCCGACGACGCGACGGCACAGATGCGGCGTCACGAGCCCGACGAAGCCGATCGCGCCGCTCACCGCGACCATCGCGCCCGTCGCGAACGACGCGACGACGAACACTTCGCGCCGCATCCGCGCGCTCGGCACGCCGAGCGACGCGGCGGCGACATCGCCCGACATCAGCGCGTTCAGTTCGCGCCGACGCGCATGGAGCGCGCCGCCGGCGAGCACCGCGCACACGGCCGGCACCGGCAGCAAGTCCCAGCGCGCGAGCCCGACCCCGCCGAGCATCCAGAACAGCACCGACGACGCGGCCCGTTGATCGCCGAGGTACAGCAGCAGGTTGCCGAACGCGGCCATCATGAACGACACCGATACGCCCGCGAGCAGCAGCCGGTCCGATTCGAGCCGGCCGCCCCGGTAAGCGAGCGCGACCACGCAGGCGGTGGCCCCGAGCGCGCCCGCGAAAGCGGCGGCCGACAGCGTGAACGGGCCGAACGCCGCGCCGGCCACCACCGTGACCGCGATCGCGCCGAGCATCGCGCCCGCGCTCACGCCGAGCAGGTGCGGATCGGCCAGGCGGTTCGCGGTCGCCGCCTGCAACGCGACGCCGACCGCCGCCAGCGTCGCGCCGACGATCGCGGCCAGCAGCGCACGCGGCATCCGGATCAGCCAGACGATGCTGTCGTCGCCCGCGCCCGCCGCGAACGCGTCGGCGCCGCCGAACGCCGACGCGACGTGCGCGGCGACGATCCGCACCGCGGCCGGCATCGCGATCGGCGCGGGGCCGAACGCGGCCGACACGACGATCGACACGATCAGCAGCACGGCCAGCACCGGCAGCACCACCCGCATGCCGGGCCGCGCCGCCTGCCCGCGCACGCTCACCGTGCCACTCCGGCAAATGCGGCCGGATACAGCGCGCGGGCGAGCGTCTCGACGGCCGCGACGTTCTCGGGGCCCGGCGTCGCGGCATCGTACGGAATCACGACGAAGCGCCGATCGCGAATCGCGGCCACGCGTGCAAGCGCCGGCTGGCTCGTCAGGAACTGCTGCTTCTGCGCGGCCGTGATCGCCGAATAGTCGACGATCACGATCACCTGCGGGTCGCGCGCGACCACGCTTTCCCAACTCACCTGCGTCCAGCTGCGCGGCACGTCGGCCATCACGTTGCGCGCGCCCGCCGCCGCGAGCAACGCGGTCGGCATCGCGAGCCCGCCCGCCGTCATCGGCTTGTCGGTGCCGCTGTCGTAGACGAACACGCGCAGCGGCGCCGGGCGACCGATCGTGCGCGACACCGCCGCGAGCCGCGCGCGCATCGCGGCGACGACCTGCGCGGCGCGCGCCTCGACGCCGAAGATCCGGCCGAGATTGTTCAGGTCGCGGAACACGTCGTCGAACGATGCGGCCGACTGCTTCATCACGTGCGAACACGATTCGGTCAGTTCGTACGTGCGGATGCCGAACGGCGCGAGCGTCGCCGGCGTCACCGCCCCGCCGACATGCATTCCGTAGTTCCAGCCCGCGAGATAGAAATCGGCACGCGCGGCGGCCAGCACTTCCAGCGACGGATACTGGCTCGCCAGTTCGGGCACGCCGCGCAATGCGTCGCGCACGCGCGCGGTGCCCGTCTTCCAGCCTCCGATGCCCGTATAGCCGACGAGCCGGTCCTTCAGGCCGAGCACGAGCATCATCTCGGTGAGGTTCACGTCGTTGCTCACCGCGCGCGTCGGCGCGCGCTCGAACGTCACGTCGCGATCGCAACTGCGTACGGTGACGGGATAGGCCGCCGCGTGAACGGCCGCGCAGCCGAGCACGGCAGCGGCGACGAGCCGGCGGGAAACGAAGGACGGAACAGGAAACGGCATGGCGGTCATTCCGGGTGAAGCGGCGTGATGCGCGGGCGGCCCGTGACGGGATGGCGATCGACGAGCGCGGCAACGCCGAACACGTCGCGCAGCAGCGCTGCGGTCAACACCTCGTCCGGCACGCCGGACGCGACGACGCGGCCGTGCGCGAGTACATGGAGCCGGTCGCAATACGCGGCCGCGAGATTGAGGTCGTGAATCGTCGCGAGCGTCGCGATGCCGAGGCGGCGCACGCGCGCGAGCAGTTCGAGCTGGTGACGCAGGTCGAGATGGTTGGTCGGTTCGTCGAGCAACAGCAGGTCGGGCTGCTGCGCGAGCGCGCGGGCCAGCAGCGCGCGCTGCTTCTCGCCGCCCGACAGCGACGCGAAGCGCTGTGCGCGGCGCTCGACGAGACCGACATCGTGCAGCGACGCTTCGACGATCCGGCGATCGTCGGCCGACTCCGCATCGAACGGCCGCTTGTGCGGCGTGCGGCCCATGCCGACCAGTTCGTCGACCGTCAGCCCGAAATCGTCCGGCGTTTCCTGCTGCAGCACCGCGATGCGCTGCGCGAGCGCACGCGGCCGCATGCGCCACACGTCCTGCGCGTCGAGCGAGACACGGCCCGCGTCGGGCCGCGCGTAGCGGAACACGCAGCGCAGCAGGCTCGTCTTGCCGCTGCCGTTCGGGCCGACCAGCCCGACAAATTCGCCTTCGGCGACCGTCAGCGTCACCGAATCGAGCACGTCGACCGCGCCGCCGGGAGACCAGCGCACGCGTTCGATGTCGAGCATGTGAGTGACGGGGCGCATGTCGTGCCGCTTCAGAAGCGCATCGTCGCGACGAGCTCCGCCGAGCGCGACGGACCGAGCAGCCATTGCTCGCCGCCATTCGACGTCGTCACCGCGTACGTGCGGTTCGCGAGATTGCGCAGATACAGCGCGAGCTCGGTGCGCGACGTCGGCTGCCAGCGCAGCGACGCATCGAACACGGTGTACGACGGCACCTGCACGCGATTCGCGTCGTCGCCGTAGGTCGCACCGACGTAACGCACGCCCGCATTCGCGTGCCAGCGCTCGGCGAACGCCCAGCCGAGCCACAGGTTCGCGGTCTGCTGCGGCACGCCGGACGGCACGTTGCCGGCCCGCGACACCGTCGCGCCGCCGACGGTCTGGTTGAATGCGTCGTAGCGCGCATGCAGCAGCGCGACGTTCGCATCGATCGTCCAGCCGTGCGGCAGCCGCGCGCCGCCGGTCAGCTCGACGCCGCGCGACGACTGCCGGCCGACCTGCTGGCGCAGCGCCGGATTGAACGGATCGGTGCTGAGCAGATTGCGCTTCGTGATGTCGTACACCGCGACCGTCCAGTACGCGCGACCGTCGAGCAGCGTCTGCTTGAGCCCGACTTCCCACTGCTCGCCGGTCGCGAGCCGGTAATGCATCTGCGACGCGGACAGCGTCACGAGCGAGCCGACACCCTCCGCACCCGTCGTGTACTGCGCATACGCGCTGAACGTCGGCGCGATGTCGAACACGAAACCGGTACGCCAGCCGACGTTCGCGAACCGCTTGTCGAAGCCCGCGCCGGTTGCCGCCTGTTCGCGGCTGAACGCGATGTGGTCGTAGCGCAGGCCGCTCACCCACGCGAGCCGCGGCAGCACTTCGAGCCGGTTCTCCGCGAATACCGCCGCCTGCCGCGCGCGCGTGCTGAACTGCGGCACGGTCGGGTCGGGGCTCGTGAAGACGCCGGGATCGAAGCCGTGCGCCGGCACGGTCGTTTCGCCGCCGTACGGTGAATTGTTGGTACCGCTGAACGTGATCTGGCTGAATTCCGTGCCGACGACGAAGCGGTTCGCGCGACCGAACAGCATCCCGTCGACGCGCGCGCTCAGCCGGTCGCCGATCTGCCGCTGATGGTGCCCGATGTCGAGATAGTCGCCACGCGTGACGCGCCCGGACGCTGGGTCGAGCACGTACGATTCGGCGTTGCGCCAATGGCGGTTGGACGTCAGATAGTAAAGCTGGTTGTCGATCGTCACGCCAACCGCCGGCCGGTAGCGGGCCGACAGGCGCGTCCACTGGTCGTAGTACGAAATCGTCGCGTCGCCGACCGTGTAGTTCAGCTTGCGCAGCGACGGATCGAGCACGCCGTTCGGCGCCGGCACGCCATAGTACGTCGCCGGCATCTGCCTTCCGTAGTCGTAGTCGAGCGTCACCGCGAGCCGCGGGCTCACGTCGAGCGTCAGCGCGCCGCCGACGGCCGTCGTATGCGTATCGGCCCGCTCGGCGAGACCGTTCGCGCGCGCATCGCTCGCGTAGAAGCGGTACGACAGCCGCGGGCCGAGCGCGCCCGTCGTATCGAATGCGAAGCGCTTCGCGCCGTCGGGGCCGACGCCGGCCTGCAGCGTCGTCTCGCGCGTGCGCTGCGGCCGCTTCGGCACCACGTTGACGACGCCGCCGATCGCCCCTTCGCCGTACAGTACCGATGCCGGGCCGCGCAGCACCTCGATGCGCGCGACCGACCACGTGTCGAACGGAAACGTGATCGTGCCGGCCGCCGGCATCAGCCGCACGCCGTCGAGCAGCATCATTACCGACTCCTGCCCGCTGAAGCCGCGCACGCTCGACGCGGTGCCGCCGGTGCCCGGCGCGATCGCGCTCGAAAAGCCGGCCGTGCGCGTGAGCGCGTCGAGCACCGTGCGATCGCCGCGTGCTTCGATCGTGTCGGCCGTGACGGTTTCGACGCTCGCGGGCGTGTCGAGGCTGGCAAGCCCGAGCCGCGAGCCCGTTTCGAGCGGTTGCGTCAGCGGGTCGGACGGCGCGGACGACGCGGTGACGCTGATCGCCGGCAGCGCATGCCGGTCGTCCGGCGCCACTGCGGCGGCTTCGGCGGCCAACGCGCCGGTGGCGGCCATCGCGCAGCCCAGCAAGGTCGTGCAACTGCGTGCCGCGCGTGCGCGCGAGGCGCCCGTGTGCCGGCGCGTCGCGGCATGGCGCCGCTCCATGTGCGCCGCAGTGTGTCCGGTTCTCGTCACGTCGTATCGATCTTCGTAGCTGTCGTCGCACGCGGCCGACCCGGACAACCCGGCCGGCCGGCGACGAAAACGTCAGATGATACAATATATCATTCGATCCGTCAGGGTTTTGACAGCTTGGGTTCTCGCCCTGTGGCCGGTTGCGCATCGCGCACTCGTGCGGGTACGTCACGACCGCGCCCGACGCCGGCCCTCTGTCGCGCAACTGCGGACCGATCGCGACCGTCTGCCCGCGAAAGCCGCCTGCTCCGCGCTTCACTTCGGCCTGCGTATCGTTCGCGAACTGCTGCAGGCACGGTTCTCCGGTACACGGGGAAATACGCGACGGCGCGACGCCGGCGCATACTCAGCGGCCGACTTCCTTCCATTTGCGCGCGAGCCCGAGCCGCTCGAAACGCTCGATCAGGAACTCGGTGAACACGCGGATCTTCGCCGGCTGGTGTCGGCGGCTCTGGTACGCGATGTTGACGGTGAGCGCCGGCAGTTGCCAGTCGGTCAGTACCGGCACCAGCTTTCCCGCGACGATATCGTCGTGAATGATGTAAAGCGGCTGGATCAGGATGCCGAGCCCCGCGAGCGCCGCGGCGCGGATCACCTGCCCTTCGTTCGCATCGAGCACGCTCTTGATCGTGACCGACTGCTTCCTCGCCCCGTGGCGTAAATGCAGCACGTACGGGTCGTGCGCGAGGTTGTAGACCAGCAGCCGATGATCGCCCAGCGCGTCGGGCGTCGCCGGTGCGCCGTACTTCGCCAGATACCCGGGCGACGCGGCCAGCACGCGCCGCGTCTCGGCGAGCTTGCGCACGGTGATGCCCGAATCCGCTTCGTGTTCGCGCGTGCGGATCGCCACGTCGATGCCGGCCTCGATGAAATCCGGATAACGGTTCGCCGCGACGATCTGCACGTTCAGGTTCGGGTAGCGCCGGTGAAATTCGGGCAGCGCGGGCGCGATGTAGATCGACGCGAACGACACCGATGCGGTCACGCGCAGCGTGCCGGCCGGATTGACGCTCGCTTCGTTGACGGCCGCGTCGGCTTCCGACAGTTCGGTCAGGATCGCGACGCAACGCCGGTGGTACTCGTGTCCGGCGTCGGTCAGCCACAGCCGGCGCGTGGTCCGCTCGACGAGCCGCGCGCCCAGCCGCTCTTCCAGCGCGTTCAGGCAGCGACTCGCCGCCGCGCTCGACATGCCGAGCCGCTCGGCGGCCTTCGACAGGCTGCCGCGCTCCGCCACCTGTACGAAAAACTCGATCTGCGCCCACTTGTCCATGCGTTCGATTCTTCCACCTGGCGGAGAACAAAACTCCTCCAAACCCGCTTTCTTACGATTCGGGGAAGAATTAATGTTACGTCAACGCGCCATCGAACGACATCAGGAGACAACCCCCATGCGCAATCTCGACGAAGACACCATCACGCAGGCCGTGATCGCGTCGCTCTCCGGCTGTCGCGACGAGCGGCTGCGCACGGTGATGACGAGCCTCGTCCAGCACCTGCATGCGTTCGCCCGCGAAACGAAGCTCACCGAGGCCGAGTGGCAAGCCGCGATCGGCTTCCTGACGGCCGTCGGTCGCATCACCGACGACAAGCGCCAGGAGTTCATCCTGCTGTCCGACGTGCTCGGGCTGTCGACGCTCGTGACCGCGCAGAACCACGCGAAGTCGGCCGGCTGCACCGAGGCGACCGTGTTCGGGCCGTTCTACGTCGACGGCAGCCCCGAATTCGCGATGTTCGACGACATCGCGAACGGCGCATGCGGCGAGCCGTGCTTCGTGTCGGGCCAGGTACGCGACATCGACGGCACGCCGGTCGCGTACGCGTCGCTGGACGTGTGGCAGGCCGACGAGGACGGCCACTACGACGTGCAGTTGCCGGATGACGACGGGTCGGTCACGCATCGCGCGCGCGGCCGGCTGCGCAGCGACGCCGACGGCCGCTACGCGTTCCGCTCGATCCTCGCCGAGCCATATCCGATTCCGCACGACGGCCCGGTCGGCGCGATGCTCGATGCGCTCGGCCGCCATCCGTGGCGCCCCGCCCACCTGCATTTCATGATCGAAGCGCACGGCTACGAAACGCTGATCACGCACGTGTTCCGCGACGGCGACCGTTACCTCGACTCCGATGCGGTCTTCGGCGTGCGGTCGACGCTCGTCGCCGACTGGGTTCGGCATGCGCCCGGCATCGCGCCCGACGGTTCGCGGATGGACACGCCGTTCTACACGCTCGACTACGACTTCGTGCTGAATCGCGCGCAGGGTGCCGCATGATCCGGCACGGCGTGACGAGGAAGGTTGCTCGCGCAACCGATCGCGAACGCACGAGGGCGGGCACCACCGTGAAGACCGCCGTCGACAGCCTGCGCGGCCACCATCGCGCCGCTCAGCCGCCGGTCTTGAACGCCGGCAACTGCTGCCCGAGCCGCGCGCCCATTGCCGCGCCGAGCGCCTGCAGCGCATTGAACGGCCGGATCATGACCTCGAACTCGACGATCCGGCCGTCGTCGTCGAAGCGGATCATGTCGATTCCCCTCAACGCCTTGTCGCCGACGGTCGCGCCGAACTCCAGCACGACGCTCTTGCCGTCGTCGGTCGCGAACTGGCGGTGATACGTGAAGTTCTCGAGGATCGTGATCACCGTGCGCAGCGCCATCAGCAGCGCAGGCGCCGGCCCGTACGGCTTGAACGCCATCGGCGAACGGAACACGGCGTCCGGATGGACGATCGATTCGAGCGCGCCGAAATCCTTGCGTTCGACCATCGCATGCCATGTATCGAGCGATTTCGCGACGGCGGGATGAAGATGCAGCGGGGAGGATGTCATCGAAGTCTCCAGCATCGAGGTTGGACGGAACGTAAAACGAATCGGCATCAAAGGGTCGCGGCCAGCGTCGTACCCTGATGAATCGCACGCTTCGCATCGAGTTCGGCGGCCTCGCATGCGCCGCCGATCAGATGCACGCGGCATCCGGCGGCCTGCAGTTGCTCGGCCAGTTCGCGCGACGGCTTCTGCCCCGCGCAGATCACCACGTTGTCCACCGGCAGCGTCTGCTCGACGCCGTCGATCGTCACGTGCAAGCCGTCGTCGTCGATGCGCCGGTACGTGACCGCCGACGACATCCCGACGCCGCGCGCCTTCAGCGCCGTGCGGTGAATCCATCCGGTGGTCTTGCCGAGCCCGTCGCCGACCTTCGACGCCTTGCGTTGCAGCAGATGCACGTGCCGCGCCGCCGGCTCGGGCCGCGCGCGGGCGAGGCCGCCGGCATTCGCATACGACCTGTCGACGCCCCATTCGCCGAAGAACCGGTCTGCGTCGGACCGCTCGGCGCCATCGCGATGGACGAGATACTCGGCGACGTCGAAGCCGATGCCGCCCGCGCCGACGATCGCGACGCGGCGGCCGACGGCCTTGTCGTCGCGCAGCACGTCGAGATAGCCGAGCGCCTTCGGATGCCCGATGCCGTCGATCGGCGGCGTGCGCGGCACGATGCCCGTCGCGATCACCACTTCGTCGAATTCGCCCTGCAACAGCATCTCGGCGGTCGCACGCGTATCGACGTGCAGCGCGATGCCGCGCAGTTCGATCTGCCGGCGGAAATAGCGCAGCGTTTCGTCGAACTCCTCCTTGCCGGGCACCTTCTTCGCGAGGTTGAACTGGCCGCCGATCTCGGCGCCGGCTTCGTACAGCGTCACCGCGTGACCGCGTTCGGCCGCCGTGACCGCGAAGCCGAGGCCCGCCGGCCCGGCGCCGACCACCGCGATCCGCTTGGGCCGCGGCGCGGGTCGGATCACGAGCTCGGTTTCATGGCACGCACGCGGATTCACGAGGCACGACGTGATCCTGCCGCTGAACGTATGGTCGAGGCACGCCTGGTTGCAGCCGATGCACGTGTTGATTTCGTCCGCGCGCCCTTCCCGCGCCTTGCGGACGAATTCGGCATCGGCCAGGAACGGTCGCGCCATCGACACCATGTCGCAATAGCCGTCGGCGAGCAGTTGCTCGGCGACTTCCGGCGTATTGATCCGGTTGGTCGCGACGAGCGGAATGCCGACCTTGCCCATCAGTTGCCGCGTCACCCACGCGTAGGCGGCGCGCGGCACCTTGGCCGCGATGGTCGGGATGCGCGCCTCGTGCCAGCCGATGCCGGTATTGAGGATCGTCGCGCCGGCCGCCTCGATCGCCTGCGCGAGCCGGATCACCTCGTCGAGCGTCGAGCCGCCTTCGACGAGATCGAGCATCGACAGCCGGTAGATGACGATGAAGTTCGCGCCGACGCGCTCGCGTACGCGCCGCACGATCTCGACCGCGAAGCGGATGCGGTTGTCGTACGCGCCGCCCCACGCATCGTCGCGATGGTTCGTGCGAGCGGCAATGAATTCGTTGATCAGGTAGCCCTCGGATCCCATGATCTCGACCCCGTCGTAGCCCGCGTACTGCGCGAGCGCCGCGCAGCGCACGAAATCGGCGATCGTCTCGTCGACCTCGTCGCTGCTCAATGCATGCGGCGTGAACGGGTTGATCGGCGCCTTCAGCGCGCTCGGCGCCGCGAGCGCCGGGTGATACGCGTAGCGGCCGAAATGCAGGATCTGCAACGCGATCCTGCCGCCTTCCGCATGCACCGCGCGCGTCACGACGCGATGGCGTTCGGCTTGCGCTTCGGTCGTCAGCACCGCACCGCCCGGCGCCGGACGGCCGCGTTCGTTCGGCGCGAAGCCGCCCGTGACGATCAGGCCGGCCTCGCCTCGCGCCCGCTCCGCATAGAACGCGGCCATCCGCTCGAAGCCGTTCGGCGCTTCCTCGAGACCGACATGCATCGACCCCATCAACACACGGTTCCTGAGCGACGTGAAACCGAGCTCGAGCGGGGTCGTCAAATGCGGATAACGGGATGTCATCGGGCGTCTCCATTTTTATGCAACAAGTTGCACGGATGGTAGCGCGTCGATTCCGTTTATGCAACATGTTGCATAAACGTGCGTTGCCGTTTGTGCTGCGTCCCCGATATGGCAAGATGCGGTTCATTGCGCAGCCTCCTTCGATCCGACATGTCCCTGCCTCACGCGCTTCTCACCGCCCTCGCCGAACGCCCCGGTTCGGGGTCCGAGCTCGCCGACCGTTTCGACCGCTCGATCGGCTATTTCTGGCAGGCGACGCACCAGCAGATCTATCGCGAACTCGGGCGCCTCGAGGAAATGGGCTGGATCGAATCGCTGCCCGCCGAGTCCGGCCGCGGCCGCAAGCGCGCGTACCGGATCCTGCCGGCCGGCAAGAAGGAATTGCGGCGCTGGATCGCCGAACCGGAAGATCCGACGCCGCTGCGCGAGGCGCTGATGGTGCGCCTGCGCGCGGAAGCCGTGCTCGGGCCGGCCGGCCTCGAGAACGAGATCCGGCGGCGCATCGCGCTTCATCAGGAAAAGCTGGACGTGTATCTGCAGATCGAGGCGCGCGATTTCTCGGCGGCCGGCGGTCCGGCGGCCGGCGCTTCACGCACGAAGCGCCTGCAGCATCTGGTGCTGCAGGCCGGCATCGCGAACGAGCGGTTCTGGGTCGAGTTTTCGCAGCATGCGCTCGACACGCTGCGCCTGCCGAAGGATTGAAGGCACCGGCGAAGGACGGGCGGCATTCGTTTCGGCACCGCGCGGCATCGTGCGCCCGACTGCCGGGTCGCGACGCCTTTACCGCGGGTCGCACGGCGCCCGCTTTCGTGAAGCACCCGCCGCACGGCCCGCGTTGAATCGCCGCGCGGCGAAACCGGATCACGCGTCCGGGAAAATCACCACCTTGCCCTTCACCTGCCGGTTCGCCATCCGCGCGATCGCGTCGGCCGCGCCGGCCAGCGACACGCGCTCGGTGATCGCGGGCCGCACCTTGCCGGCCGCGAACCATTCGGCGAGCAGCCGCATGTTCGCGGCATGCTGCGCCGGATCGCGCCGCACCGCATCGCCCCAGAACACGCCGAGAATGTCGCGCTCCTTCAGCAGCGCGAGGTTCAGCGCGATCTTCGGGATCTCGCCGGCCGCGAAGCCGACCACGAGGAACCGGCCGCGCCACGCGGTCGCGCGCAGCGCCGCTTCGCTGCTCGCGCCGCCCACCGGATCGTAGACGACGTCGGCGCCGCGCCCGCCGGTCAGTTCGTCGACGCGGCGGCGCAGGTCCTCGGTCGCATAGTCGATCGTCTCGTCGGCGCCCGCTTCGCGGCACAGCGCGAGTTTGTCCGCGCTCGACGCGGCCGCGATCACGCGCGCGCCGAGCGCTTTCGCGATCTCGATCGCGGCGATCCCGACGCCGCCGGCCGCGCCCAGCACGAGCAGCGTCTCGCCCGCCTGCAGGCGCGCGCGCTGCTGCAATGCGTGCAGCGACGTGCCGTAGGCGAGCACGAGCGCCGCGCCCTGCTCGAACGTCATGCCCGGCGGCAGCGCGGCGAGCTGGTGCGCATCGGCCACGCACTGCTCCGCGAACCCGCCGTGTCCGGTAAACGCCATCACCGAATCGCCGGGTCGCCACGCGGTGACGCCCTCGCCGACCGCGTCGACCACGCCGGCAAACTCGGCGCCCGGCGAAAACGGCAGCGCCGGTTTCACCTGATACAGCCCCTGGACGATCAGCGCGTCGGGAAAATTGAGCGATGCCGCCTTCACCCGGATCCGGACCTGCCCGGCAGCCGGTTCGGGAATCGCGACGTCCTCGATGCGCAAGCGATCGATCGGGCCGAATGCGGTACACAACAGGGCTTTCATGCGCTTCTGTCTCCTTGCGCGGCGTGGCCGCGCATCGGTGCGGTGGGCGGGATACCCCCGCGCGGCCGGTTCACGACGCGCATGCGATGGCCATCGGCATCGGCAAGATCGTCGGTATTCCGGAATATCGTTGAAACCACGTTCAGAACCACGCGTCGCGCATGTCGAGCGTCGTCGTGTCGACGCTCGACAGCAGGTCGAGCTGCGCATCCACCTTCGGCAGTTCCCAGCGGAAAAAGTAACGGGCCGCCGCACGCTTGCCGTCGTGGAAATCGCCGTCGTACCCGTGCGCGGCGAGCGTCACGTCGAGCCACAGCCATGCGACGACGAGATGGCCGAACGCTTCGAGATACACGCTCGCGTTCGCCAGCCGCGTCTGCGGATCGCCGATCGCGCTCAACTGGCGCGTCACGTCGCACAGCCTCGTCCAACGCCGGGCCAATGCATCGGCCTGCTCGCGCGTGCCGGCAGCCAGCGCTCGCGCGCGCTCGACGGTCGCGCCGATCCGCACATCGAGCGCGCGCAGCGACGCGCCGTCGTCCTGACTCACCTTGCGGCCCAGCAGGTCGAGCGCCTGGATCCCGTGCGTGCCTTCGTGAATCGGATTCAGACGATTGTCGCGATAGAGCCGCTCGACCGCGTAGTCGCGCGTGTAGCCATAACCGCCATGCACCTGGATCGCGAGATCGTTCGCGGCAAGACACCACTGCGACGGCCAGCTCTTCGCGATCGGCGTCAGGATGTCGAGCAGGCGCGCGGCATCGGCGCGCACCGCCGCATCGTCGTGCGCGCGCGCTTCGTCGACCTGCCTCGCGCAATACAGGATCAGCGCGAGACCGCCTTCGACGTAAGCCTTCTGCGCGAGCAGCATGCGCCGCACGTCCGGATGGTCGACGATCGGCGTCTGCGGCGCGGCCGCATCCTTGCCGCGAGGCCCGAGCGGGCGCCCTTGCGGACGGTTGCGCGCGTAGTCGAGCGCGTGCAGATAACCGGTATAGCCGAGCGCCACCGCGCCCGCGCCGACCCCGATGCGCGCTTCGTTCATCATGTGGAACATGTACGCCAGCCCTTGATTCGGCTGGCCGACCAGGTAGCCGATCGCGCCCGCACGCCCTTGCGGCCGATAACGCGTCCCTTCGCCGAAATTCAACAGGCAATTGGTCGTGCCGCGATAGCCCATCTTGTGGTTCAGCCCCGCGAGCACGACGTCGTTGCGCTCGCCGTTCGCGTCGGCATCGGCGCCGGTCAGGAACTTCGGCACGATGAACAGCGAGATGCCGCGCGTGCCGGGCGGCAGCCGGCCGTGTTCGTCGGGAATCTTCGCGAGCACGAGGTGGACGATGTTCTCCGCGAGCTCGTGCTCGCCGCCGGAAATCCACATCTTGTTGCCGGTCAGCCGATAGCGTGCGCCGAGCGGCGAATCGCGTTCGAAATCGGCGCGCGTCGCAATGTCGGACAGCGACGAACCGGCTTGCGGTTCGGATAGACACATCGTGCCGAGGAAACGCCCTTCCAGCTCCGGGCGGGCGAATGCGTCGATCTGCGCGGCGCTGCCGTGCGCGACGAGCAGGTTCGCATTGGCGACGGTCAGAAACGGATACGCGGCCGTCGCGATGTTCGCGGCCTGGAAGAACAGGAACGACGCGGCTTCGACCAGTTTCGGCAAGCGCATGCCGCCGAGCGCTTCGTCGTGACCCGCGGCGATCAGCCCGGCGTCCGCGAACGCGCGCACGGCCGGTTCGACCTCCGGGATCAGCGTCACGCGTTCGCCGTCGAACCGCGGCTCCTCGCGGTCGCCGCGCGCCGCGTGCGGCGCGAACAGGTCTTCGGCAATCCGCTCGCTGGTGTCGAGCACCGCATCGAAAGTCTCGCGACCGTGCTCCGCGTAGCGCGGCAGCGCGGCGAGCGCCTCGGCGTCGAGCCAGTCATACAGCAGGAACGCGAGATCGCGTCGCGACATCAACAGGCTCATCGTGCTGCCTCCCGGGGTGCCGGCCATGTCAGCCGAATGTAGGGTTGCGTGACTGCAAGTGCTGGCAGGAATTTAGCACGGTCGTTCGCAAACGACAACGCCGTGCATCAGGGCCGGTTCACACGAATCATGGGTCCGGTGTTCAGGGCGTCGAGAGGGGGCCGAGCCGCACGATGCGGCCCGGCGCGGGACGGATACCGCGTCAACCCGCCTGCGGTTTCGCGAGCTGATCGGCAATCGGCAGGCTGCGGATGCGCGTGCCGGTCGCCGCGAAGATCGCGTTGGTCAGCGCCGGCGCAACGGGCGGCAGGCCCGGCTCGCCGACCCCGCCGAGCGGCGTCGCGAAATCGTCCGGCGCGACGAGATGCACGCGGATGTCGCGCGGCGCCTCGTTCATTCTCAGCACCTGGAAGCCGTTGAAGTTGCTCTGCTCCGGACGGCCGTCCTTGAACGTGATCTCGCCGTGCAGCGCGATGCCGAGCCCCATCACCACCGCGCCCTCGAGCTGCGAGCGTACCCGCTCCGGATTGACCTGCGGCCCGCAGTCGATCGCGATGTCGACGCGCGGCACCGCAATCCTGCCGTCCGCACCGACCTGCACCTCGCACACCGCGGCCGTATACGACACGAAGCTGCGATGCGCGGCGATCCCGAGCCCGTGCCCCTTCGGAAGCTTGCGCCCCCACCCGGCTTCGCGCGCGACCGTCTCGACCACGCGCCGCAGGCGCCCGGTGTCGACCGGATACAGCGCGGGATCCTCGCCGTAGTTCACGTTCTTCACCGTGATGTGCGGCTCGAAACGCCGCGCAGGCCCGATCAGTTCGAGCAGGAAATCCTTCGGATCGCGACCGGCGGCATGCGCGAGCTCCGACACGAAACTCTGGATGCCGAACGCATGCGGGATGTTGTACACCGAGCGGAACCAGCCGATCCGCGTGTGCGCTTCCGCGGCCGGATTCTCGATCCGCACGTTCGGAATCGCGAACGGCAGATCCGCGATGCCTTGCGCGAGCTCGCCCGGCTGCTCGTGCACGACGCCGGCGCGAAACGTCGACTGGATCGACGGCGCGACCGTGCGATGCCGCCACGCGATCACCTTGCCCGACGCATCGATCCCGCCGTCGAACGCTTCGAGCGACACCGCGTGAAAGTAGTCGTGCGCGATGTCGTCCTCGCGCGTGAACGTCAGCTTCACGGGCGCGCCGGCCGCCTTCGACAGCAGCGCGGCTTCCACCACGTAATCGGGCTTCGACTTGCGGCCGAAGCCGCCGCCGAGCAGCGTCACGTTGACCGTCACGCGCTCGGTCGGCAACGCGAGCGCCTTCGCGACCTCGTCGCGCGTGGTCTGCGGCGCCTGCGTGCAGGTCCACACTTCGCAGCGGCCGTCGGCCACCCGCGCGACGGCAGCGGGCGGCTCCATCGTCGCGTGGGCGAGATGCGGAACGTAGTACGTCGCACGCACGCGTTTCGCGGCGCCGGCGAGTGCGGCGGCCGCGTCGCCGTCGTTGCGGATCACGTCGCCCGGCTGCGCGGCGGCCGCTTCGAGCGTCTTGCGATACGCAGCCGAGTCGTAGTCCGCATGCTGCCCGCGCTTCCAGTCGATCTTCAACTGCGCGCGCGCCTGGATGGCCGTCCACGTATCGCGCGCAATGACGGCCACCCCGCCGAGCGGCTGGAAGCCGGACGGCAGCGGCGCCGACGCCAGCTGCACGACCTTGACGACACCCGGCAGCTTCTCGGCGGCCGATGCGTCGAACGACCCGACCGTGTCGCCGTAGGCCGGCGGTCGCGCGACGACCGCATACAGCATGCCGTCGAGCCGCGTATCGATCCCGTACCGCGCACGGCCGCCGACGATGTCGCGTCCGTCGATCAACGCCGTCTTGCCCTTGCCGATATAGCGGAACTCGGCCGGCGCCTTCAACGCGAGCGTCTTCGTATCCGGCACCGGCAGCGCGGCCGCTTTCGCCGACAGCTCGCCGAAGCCGAGCTTGCGCCCGCTCCCGGTATCGACGACCTCGTGCACCGTCACCTTCACCCGACCCACGTCGACGCCCCACACGGCAGCCGCCGCCTGCGCGAGCATCGTGCGTGCGGCCGCGCCCGCGCGGCGCAGCGCGGCGAAGCTCTGGCGCAGGCTGCGCGATCCATCGGTGTTCTGGTTGCCGTAGCGCGGCTCGTCGCCGACCGCTTGCGCGACCTTCACGCGCGCCCAGTCCGCGCCCAGCTCGTCGGCCACCACGAGCGCGACGCTCGTGCGCACGCCCTGCCCCATCTCGGAGCGGATGCAGGTCACGGTAACGGTGCCGTCCGTTGCGATCGCAACGAACAGGTTCGGATCGTCGCGCAATCCGTGCGGCATCCCTGCGCCGCCATACTGCGGATTCGCGCTGACAGGCGGCTGCACCGGGGCAGCCGCGTGGGCGAGCGACGGCACGCCGAACGCGAGCAACAGCCCGCCGGACGCGAAACCGAGCAGCAGCGCGCGACGGCTTTCGTTGCGAACGGAGAGTTCGGGCGCGCTCATGCGTCACCTCCTCGGCGCACGGCAAGCCTGATCGCCGCGCGAATGCGCGTATAGGTGCCGCAGCGGCAGATGTTGCCGGACATCGCGTCGTCGATGTCGGCGTCGGTCGGATGAGGATTCGTCTTCAGCAGCGACGCGGCCTGCATGATCTGCCCGGACTGGCAGTAGCCGCATTGCGCGACGTTCAACTCCTGCCACGCCTGCTGCAGCGGATGCGTGAGGTCCGTCGACAGCCCCTCGATCGTCGTCACGCGCTTGCCCGACGCCGCCGCGACCGGCGTGATGCACGACCGGATCGCCACGCCGTCGAGATGCACGGTGCACGCACCGCACAGCGCCATCCCGCAGCCGAACTTGGTGCCGGTGTGGCCGAGCACATCGCGCAGATACCAGAGCAACGGCATGTCGGGATTGCCGTCGAAGTGCTGCTCGCTACCGTTGACGGTCAGCGTGATCATCGTTCACCTCCTGGTTGCGATGCCCGCCGGGCAGGCATCGGGTGGGGATTCGAACGGCGCGGCTCACGTTCCGGACGAGCAGGCAGGCGTGGCGCCGTTTCGTCGACCGTGTCGCGTGCAGGCACGGTCGGGCAGATGCCGCGAACGCCGCTGTCGGCCGGTTGCCTGCGCAACCTTTCAATCTCGCTTCGGCCAGCCGCTCGTCCGCATGGATCACCGTCCGCATTATCGAACCATTTCGGATTCGGCGTCGGATCGGCGCGATTCGGGCGTTTCGGGCAAACGGGGAGAAAGCACGCCCCGGAACGGGACGTGTCGGTGGCATGACTTTGAATGCGTCGGGGAAATGCGCTTCGGGTCGTCACGTGCGAGCATCGGCCCGACCTAGCGGCCGGACCGGATGCCCGACGTCCACGCCGAACGCGCCGGAGCAGGCTACCGCGCGCTCCGCGTCACGGCGACCGCAACGCCTGCAGCCCGAGCGTGAGCGCGTTGAACGGCATCTCCGTGGCGCCCATCGAGAAACTCGTCGTCTTCGTCGGCACCCCGGGCGTACGCATCAGCGCATGAACGATCCGCTCGCTCGCATGGCCGTCGCCGTATGGATTGCTCGCACGCGACATTTCCTCGTATGCGCTCTCGCTGTCGAACAGCCGCGACGCCTCCCAGACGATCCTGTCCCGATCGGTGCCGACGAGCCGCGCGGTGCCGGCCTGAATCGCCTCGGGCCGCTCCGTCGTCTCGCGCGTGACGAGCACCGGCTTGCCGAGCGCCGGCCCTTCTTCCTGAATGCCGCCCGAATCCGTGATGATGAAATGCGCTCTCGACATCAGGAATACGAACGAAAGATATTCTTGCGGCTCGATCAGGTAGATATTGGGAATATCGCCGAGCCGCGCGCGCGCCGGCTCCCGCACGTTCGGGTTCGGATGCAGCGGATAGACGAACTGCGCATCGCGATAGCGGCCCGCCAGCGTGCACAGCGCATCGCAGAAATGCCGGAACGGTTCGCCGAAACTTTCCCGGCGGTGGCCGGTGACCAGCACGACGCGCCGCGACGGTTCGAGAAACGGGAAGTACGCGGCGATCCTGTCCGACAGCGCGGCGGTGCGATCGAGCATGCGCTTGACCTCGTGCAACGCATCGATCACGGTATTGCCGGTCAGCGACACCGCGCCGCCCGGTACGCCCTCGCTCAGCAGGTTGTCGCGCGCCAGCCCGGTCGGCGCGAAATGCCATGACGACACCGCATCGGTCACGCGGCGATTCAGCTCCTCCGGCCACGGCGACCAGATGTCGCCGCTGCGCAAGCCGGCCTCCACGTGACCGACCGGCAGATAGCGATAGAACGCCGCCAGGCTCACCGCGAGCGTGGTCGTCGTGTCGCCGTGTACCAGCACGACGTCCGGCCGAAATTCGTCGAAGACGATGCCGATCGCCTGAAGAATGCCGGTCGTCACGTCGGTCAGCGTCTGGCCTTGCCGCATCAGGTTGAGATCGTAGTCGGGCTTGATGTCGAACAGCGTCAGCACCTGGTCGAGCATTTCCCGATGCTGCGCGGTCACGCATACCCGGGCGTCGACGTCCGCTTGCGCCTTCAGCGCGCGTACCAGCGGTGCCATCTTGATGGCCTCCGGCCGAGTCCCGAACACAAGCAAGATCTTCTTCATCGTTATCCTCGTTTTAGCCGCTTCGTACCCGGCGATCCTGCACGCGGCGCGAAGCATGTATTCGGGCGGCGCATCCCGCACCCGCGTGCGATCGGCACGCGGCGGTGTTGCGGGGCGAGCGCGCTGCCTCGTCCGCGCGGTCCGGGCCGCGCGAATCGTCGTGCTACCGGCGTCCCGTTGCATTGAATCGATCACGTCATGAGCCGTTCCTCGCGGTGTCGAGCGTCACGTCCTCCCACTACAGCAATATTCAAACCAGCCGGCCCGCATCCCGGCCTGCATCGTTGCACGGCCATCGCGTACGGACGGCGCGTTACGGAATGTTTCACAACTGCTACGGACACTCGCATCGCCGCTTCGACACGACGACGACAAACGGCCGGACGCTCGCGCGGTCCGTCCGACGACGTCGTCCGATGAATCGCACGGGCATGGCGAGCGCCCGTGACGAAGCCGATCGCGTATTCCTTTCGACGCGCTTTGCGTCGCCTCGATTCGCCACTTTCGTCTGTGCAGTGCACGGCACGCAACCGAGCGTCGACTACCGTCGCGCGCACCGGATTTCCCGCCACCCGACGGGGCTTGCGTCACACGAATCGCGGCGGCGGGAAATGTTGCGAATGTGTAACACTGAGCCGAAGGCCGAAAATACATCGGAGTCCCGTCTATTCGTCTCATGTGACGGCGGTGCCCGTTTCGATCGCTCGACTGACGCGCACACGCTGCACGACACACGGCGGTCAGTCGCACCAAGCCGCACCCGGCACGGCGACGTCCACGGGCACGACGACCCGGTCGCCGCGCGACCTGCTCGCTGCGTGCGATCGACCGCCAGCGGCTGATGCCACGCGCGCACGCTGATTCGTCGGTGAATCAAAACGCGTCGACTGCACGTCCGCCGCATCCGCTCCCCGTGCGTGGCCCCTTGCTGCGCGGGGCATCGCGGCCGATGGCTCACGCCTTGCTTAACGTCAGACGGGTGCGTCCCGAAGCACTCGCATCGCAGCAGACAGATGGGGACGCCACAGCAACGAAGCCGGGAGGCGACGCCACGCGTCCGTCCGGGGGCAACCGATCACCGCCCCAGTGCGACGAATGCGCGACCGCTTCCCATTGACGTCCGCGCGATCCACGGAGCGCCTTCAGCTCTCATCGGTCGTCGTTGCGGGCACGGGGACCAGAACATGAAGCAAACGCGGATGGCGTCACGCTGCGAGCAAGGCATCCTGCTGCTGATCGTGCTTGCCTGCTCGCTGATCGTGCGCGACACCGCATCGCAGGCGATCGCCGAACCGGTCCGGTTCGACTTGCCCGCCGCACACGCCACCCACGCCGCAACCGCCCGGATCGCGATGGAGCGCACTGCGCTCGACAGCGCGACGCTCCCGCCCGCCGCACCGGCCTCGCCCGATCCCGGTGCGTCACTCGCGTCGCCGCCCGCCGCCACGCCCGACATCACGTTCGACCCCGAACTGCTGCTGATGCCGTGCGTCGCGTATCTGTGGCTGTTCACGCTGTTGACGTGCGGGTATGCCGCACGGCATTACGTATTCAGCCTCGACCGCCTGTTCAAGCCGCAGCACGCGCCCTACCGGACGATGACCCACGGCGATTGGCCGCGGCTCACGGTCTTCGTCGCCGCCCACAACGAGGAAACCGTCATCGTCGACTGCCTGATGGCGCTGCTGGCCACGACCTATCCGCGCGACCGGCTGACGATCGTCCCGGTCAACGACCGCTCGACCGACAACACGCGCGCATTGATCGACGAAGTCCGGGCACTCGCGCCCGAGCTGATCCGGCCGTTTCACCGCGATACCGGCAAGCCGGGCAAGGCAGCCGCGCTGAAGGACGCGCTGCGCTTCATCCGCGGCGACATCATGGTGGTATTCGACGCCGACTACCTGCCGCGTCCGGGGCTGCTGAAGGAACTGGTCGCGCCGTTCTTCGATCCGGAAGTCGGCGCGGTGATGGGCCGCGTCGTGCCGCAGAACGCCGACAGCAACCTGCTCGCGCGGCTGCTCGATCTCGAGCGCGCGGGCGGCTACCAGGTCAATCAGCAAGCGCGCAACAATCTCAACCTGGTGCCGCAGTACGGCGGCACGGTCGGCGGCATCCGCAAGGGCGCGCTCGACGCCGTGGGCGGCTGGTGCGACGACACGCTCGCCGAAGATACCGACATGACCTACCGGCTGCTGCTGAGCGACTGGCGCACGGTCTACCTGAACCACGCCGAATGCTACGAGGAAGTGCCGGAGCGCTGGGCCGTCCGCGCCCGGCAACTGACGCGCTGGGCGAAGGGCCACAACCAGACGATGCTGCGCCATCTGGTCCCGGTGCTGCGCAATCCGCTGATCTCGCGGCGCTGCCGGCTCGACGGCGCGCTGCTGCTCGGCGTGTTCGCGATGCCGGCGCTGCTCGCGCTCGCATGGAGCGCCGCGCTCGCGCTCTACCTGTTCAACGGCGTCAACTCGACCACCCTCGGCCTGCTGCTGTCGCTGTTCGCGCTGTTCTCGTTCAGCACCTTCGGCAACTTCGGCGTGTTCTTCGAGATCGTCGTCGCCGCGCGGCTCGACGGCCGCGCGACGCGCCTGCGGCTCGTGCCGGTCAACGTCGTCGGCTTTTGCGTGACGATTGCGGCGGTCGTCTCCGCACTCTGGGGACTCGCGCTCGACGCCGCGTTCCGCCGCGAACTGAAATGGGACAAGACCGAGCGTTTTCGCCGACAGTTGAAACCGGAGCGATGAGCGATGACGACCTTCAACGTGATGGTGCCGGTGGCCGGCGTGCTCACCCTGCCGTTCCTGCCGATGCTGCATGAACTGATCCGGCGCAGCGACGTCGCGGCGCTGCCGATCGGCGACGGGCCGTTCGTCGATCAGGCGCTCCTCGCCGCGCGCTGGCACGACGCGCTGCGCGCGGACGTGGCCGGCACGCCGTCGGCGGATGCGTCCGTCGCGCCGCCGTGGCAGGCGCTCGGGCTGGCCGTCCAGCATGACGAGGCGATCCATGTCGCGCGCGACGCGCATCGCGACGACGTGCTCTACGCCAGCCGCGCGATCACGCTCGACGATGGCGCGCGAGCGGCCTACGCGTTCGCCGACGAGCACATCGACATCCGCGCCGGCGCGACGATCGGCACGCTCGCGCATGCGCCGCTGATCGACGTCGACGACGCGGTGCTCCGTGGCGCCGTGGTCGGCGGCACGCTGCGCCTGCGCGGCGCCGGCGGCTTCGCGTGCCTGTATGGCGAGCCGATCGTCTTCGGCGCGGCGCCCCGCGCGCGCCCCGCGGACACACCGGCCGCCCCGCGCCGCGCGGTCTCGCTCACCCGCCACTTCGCATCGCTGCCGCATCGCTTCCTGCACGGTCGTTACCTGCTGCCGTGCGACGTTCGCCTGCCCGCGCACACGGTCGTGCAAGGCAACCTGATCGTCGAAGGGACGCTCGTCCTCGGCGAAGGCTGCGTGCTGCGCGGCAGCGTCAAGGCGCATCGCGTCGAACTCGAGCGTCACGCGTTGCTGCACGGCGCGGTATTCGCGCGCGACGACGTGTTGCTCGCCAACGCAAGCTGCATCGACGGCGTCGTGTCGGCCGGCGGCCTGCTTCGGTTGACGGGTGCGCGCATCGGCGTCGCCGGACATCCGGTCAGTGCGTGCGCGCGCGACGTCTCGGTCGTCGATCATGCGTGCGTGCATGGCGATCTCGTTGCGTGGCGCAGCGGCTGGTTCCACACGTCCCGTTAAGGAGCGCCTCATGTCCGATCGCCCCAGCCATCGCGGCCCGCGCGTGCCGGTTGCCACCCTCGCGATGCTGTGCGGCGTCGCCTTCGGCGCGCCCGCGGCGCTGGCGGAGCAGCCGGACGATGCCGCCGCCATGCCGGCCGTACCCGCCGAACCAGCCGTGCCGCCTCCGGCCCCCGCCACCGTCATCACGCCACGGCCGCGCGACGAATCGATGTTCGTACGCGTCGACGCCGAAGGCCTGCCGGACGGCGTGCCGCTCGCCGAGTTCACACCCGAGGATACGAACCGGCCGCCGCTGCCCGATGCCATCGTCACACATGTGCAGGCGCCGCAGGAATCGCACACCGAACTGTCGCTCGGCTATTCGAGCGCACACCTGACGCACGGCTACGGCGACTGGTACGGCGTCCATCTGCGCGGCGTCTATCAGGATGGCGGGCGCACCGTGCTCGGCGAACTGGCGCAATTGCACCGCTTCGGCGAGAACACGCAGCTCGGCGCGCTGACCTACGTGCAGGACCTCGGCCCCGACTGGTTCGGCGGAATCGGCTTGTCCGGCACCACGTCGGGCACGATCCTGCCGAGTGCGCGCGTCGACGTATCGATCAATCGCAAGCTATTGTCCGATCGTTCGCTGGTCGTGTCGCTCGGCGCCGGCTACGCGTGGAACCGCAGCGGCCACCGCGATCAGCTCTATCACGCCGGCGTGATCTGGTATGCATTGCCGAAGTGGATTTTCGAGGCGGGCGTGAACTATACGGTCGATTCGCCCGGATCGGTGAAGGCGCCCGCCTACTACGGCGCTGTCACCTACGGCGAAGTCGGCAAGAGCGTGATCGTACTGCGCGGCGGCGTCGGCCGCGAAGCGTACCAGGTCACCGGTTCCGGCACACAGATCGCCGATTTCCGCAGCCACGAGATCACCGCGAAATGGCGCTACTGGTTCACGCGCAAGTGGGGAACGCAACTCGAATTCGCCTACTACCACAACCCGTACTACTCACGAATCGGCGGCGAGCTCAGCGTCTTCTATCGCTGGTAACCGGGCGGGCGCCATGCACACGCATCCGGTCCGTCCCCCCGTCGATCGTTCGCTGCGCACCCACGCGTACCCGCAACGCTGGCTTTCGTCGATCGCGCTGCTGACGCCCGCGCTGTACGCGTCGCTGTGGTTCGGATTGCCGCTCGCGTGGCGCTACTGGCGCGCGGTCATGGCGTGGGGCGCGCAGCAGATCGATCCGGCGCTTCATGTGATCGTGATCGGCTATCCGCCCGATGCGCCGCGCGTGCCGCTGCTGTCGATCGACGTCGCCGCCCGCATGCCGGGCGACACACTGCTGGCCGCCACCGCCGCGCTCTGTGCGACCGGCTTCGCCGCCTCTTTCATCCGGCGGACGAACTGGTTGCCTGTTGCATATCTGTTACGTATCGCGAGCTTCGCCCAACTGCTGATTTGCGCGTACTTCTGGCTCGCGCCCGGCACGTTCCCGTATGTCCCGCAACTGCATCTGCGCGACATGTTCGTGCTGCACGGCGCGGCGATCGCGCTGGTCCCGCTGGTCATGGCCGCGCTGTACTACCCGCTCGATTTCTCGCTGCCGCAAAAGACCGTCGCGTCGCTGCTGGTGCTCGGCTACTTCGTGTTCGCGCTGCCGTTCGTGATGCTGCTGCACGCGACCATCATCCATCACGGCTCGCTGCTGTTCCTGCCGTTCTGCTATTTCCTGCTCGGCGGCCCGCTGCTCATCGGCCTGCTGGTGACGCTCTATACCTACTGCGCAAGCTGGCCCGGCGCGCTGACGCGCGATCGCGATTCCGTCTGCCGATAGCGCGTCCAAACGCGCCGTATCAGCGATGAAACGATTCCGCCGTGTTTCCGAACGCGCCGCGCGACCCGTATCGCAGGAAGCCAGCAGGACCGGGCTTCCTGCGCCAATGGCACGTTGTTCGCTTCGTTGGATACGTCGCATCGAGTCCTCTCACCGGCGAAGGCAGCGCGGCAGGGCGGCGCATGGGCGCAATCCGGCCGCCGTCTACACGCACTGCTCGATACCCGACGAACCGGACAGCCGCACACACCTACGGGGCTGGATTGGTCGACCTGGCGACACCGCATTCCGGCTGCCGTACGCCCCCATTCCTTGAGCGAGGAGCACACCATGTTGGCAAAGTCAGGCAAGTTCTTGCGGATCCTGCTCGCGCTGTTCGCGCTCGCGTTCGCATTCAGTCCGGGCGGCGCTCGGGCAGCCAGCAACCAGCTTCTCCTGTTGGTGCCCGACACGCTGACGCTGCCCGATTCGCGCGTGTCGGCATGGCTCGACAGTGCCCAGGAGGAAGGGCTGCAGATCAAGGTGATGACCGACAGCCAGTTCATGGCGGCCGGCGCGTCGCTGTCGCAGTATCCGGGCCTGATCCTGCCCGACCAGGTGCATACGACGGCCGACGACACGCTCGTGACGGCGATCCAGAACTATGCGCTGAACGGCGGCAAGGTGATGCTCGTCTACGATTTCGGCGTGCTGAATGCGGCCGGCTTCTACGTCAGCCCGAAATCGCGCTTCAGCAGCATGGTCGGTGTGGACTACGTGCTGTATGACCAATACGGCGGCAACATGATCGGCCTCGGCAACGTGACCGGCATGAGCAGCTGGCTGCGCACGCTCCAGGTGCCCCCCGGCAAGTCGATGGCGTGGACCACCGCTTCGTCGTCGCCCACGACGGCGAGCGCGCTCGCATCGACGAGCACCGCGGGCACGTCGACGAATTCGACGTCGGGCAGCGCACAGTTCCTGACCGCCAGCCGGTCGAACCCAGGGGGCCTCGCCAACTACAACCACGGGGCATGGTTCCAGTACACGACGCCGCCCACCGGCAGCGGCGTGCTGAACCAGACGGCCCCGAAGCTGACCGGCACCGTCACCGGCAAACTGAAGAAGACCACGACGTATACCGCCAACTCGCTCCTGAGCACATCGACCGGCAAGACGGCCAGCACGCTCGCGTCGACGCTGTCGACGACCACCGACACGCTCGAAGGCATCTCCGGCTACGTATACGGCTTTCTCACTTATCCGAGCTTCGTCACGCAGGGGACGTATACCGGCACGACGATCCTGACCTCGCCGACCTTCGGGCTGGTGTCCGGCTACAACACGTACGGCAACGGCGGCGTGCTGTTCGTCAACCTGCCGCTCGCCTACCTCGACGGCCAAACCGACGGCATGCTGATTCACGGCTACCTCCATTATTTCGGCACGCAGATGCTGAACCTGGCGTCGCTGTCGCCGCTGCCGAAGGCCATGCCGGGTCTCGTATTCAACTGGCACTTCTGCGCGGGCGACCAAATCCAGCCGGCGCTTTACCTGAAGAACCTCGGCGTCTGGAACAACGGGCCGTTCTCGCTCGTCATCACGGCCGGCCCCGATGAAGCGACATTCGGCGACGGCAACGGCATCAACCTCGCCAACAACCCCACCGCGCAGAATCTCGTCAAGTATTTCGTGAGCAAGGGCCAGCACGTCGGCAGCCACGGCGGCTGGATCCACGATTACTGGGGGGCGAATGCGAGCGAAACGAACGCGAGCACGTTCACGCAGTATCTGGTGATGAATCACCAGGCCGTTCAGGCCGCGACCGGCTTGCCCGATGTCGAGTATGCGGCGCCGGAAGGCAACACGCCGACCTGGTCGGTCAACTGGCTCGAAAGCAACGGCTTCAACGGCTACTACTTCACCGGCCACACCGGCTCGCCGCCGACCCGCGCATACCGCAACGGCGCACTGCTGAACCCGGGCCTGTGGGCGTACCCGGTGATGCCGTTCGGCAAGTACGCGACGTTCGAGGAGTTCCAGCAGTACGCAGTGCCGACGAGCGACGTGAACAACTGGTACGCATCCCTGATGAACTTCGTCGTCGCGAACCGCACGAGCCGGCTGATCTACGCGCACCCGCTCGGTGCGTCGTCCTACACGTCGACGTTGTCCGCGATCTTCTCGCAAGCCAATACGCTGAAACTGACGGGTCAGTTCAAGTGGTACACGATGAGTGACATCACGGTCTTCGACCGCGCACGCCTGAACGTCACATGGTCGGCCACCGACACGGGCAGCGGCTGGACGTTCGCCGCCAGCCACCCGACCAGCCTCGCGAACATGACGTGGCTGCTGCCGAAGAAGGGCTTCGCACTGCCGTCGATCACGCAAGGCAGCGGCAGCATCGTCATCACCGACGCGACCTACTGGCTCGTGACCGCGAACGGCGGCACCAGTCTCACGTTCACCAGCGCCAAGGTGCACTGAGCCGCAACCTCGACACACCCGCCGGCGCGCGACGCGGCCAACGCCGCACCCGGCGGGATTTGCGCAGGACCACCGCGCAGGAGCCCCCAGATCATGAACCGGCCCGCGCTTTTCCCGGCCGCACGCGCACGCGCGGCGGCCACCGCCCGGCTATGCCGCCGGTGGTGCGTCGCCTGCTGTGTCGCCGCATGCGGCGTCGCGCTGCATGCGGACGCCGCCGAACTCCAGCTCAACGGACTCTACCAGCGCCCCGACGGCGCGATCACCGTACGCCTGAACGGTTCCGGCATCGATCCTTACTTCGCGGCGAAAGCGCTGCTCGGCGCCGCCGATGCCGGGCTCGACGCCCGTCAGGCCGCGCTTGCATGGATCGCGTGGCTGTTGCCGCGCCAGCGTCCGGACGGCGGGTTCGACCGCTACTGCGTGAAGAACGGCCAGTACAGCGCCTGTGCCGAGGCCGACGCCGACGACGCGATGATGGCGACCTGGATCGAACTCCTCGCCCGCTTCGCGCCGCCCGACGGCCTGCCTGCCGCATGGGAACTCAGCCTCAATCGCGCAGGTGCGCATCTCGATACGCTGCTCGGCAAGCCCACCGGCGTTTACCAGATCTCGTCGACGCTGCACGTCGCGCTGCTGATGGACAACGTCGAGGTACACAGCGCGTTCCAGGCGCTCGCGGCGTATTACGTCCGGCATGCCGACTACGCGCGCGCCGGCCCGTGGAGCCAGCGCGCCGACCGGCTCGCATCCGCGATCCTGAAGGTGTTCTGGCGCGGCATGCAGACCGGATTTCGCGCGAGCACGCAGCGCATCAGCGACACGACGTTCTATCCAGCGAAAGTCGCGCAAATCTTTCCGCTCCTGTCCGGCATTCAGGTTCCCGAACAATCGAACGAGACGATCTACGCGCAGTGGATGCAGAAGTACGGCAAGACCTGGCTTCAACTCGCCGGCTCCGATTATCCATGGGGCTTGATCGCACTGGTCGCCTTCAAGATGAACGACAGGAACACGGTCGCGTGCTGGCATGCGCGATCGGGCCCGTACCGGCACGGCGCGCACTGGAACGTACTGGAGGAGGCGCTTTACCTGGCATTCGAAAGCCGGATGGCCGACCCGGTCGCGCCCGCTCAATGCGGCTTCACGACGGCGGCGGCGACGGAGACCGCGTCGCGCTGATCCACGCACGCGCACGGTCCGGGGACATCTACAGGGAAGGAGACGGGTCATGTGTGGCATCGTCGGCGCGGTCGCGCAACGGGATATCGTCCCGATTCTGATCGAAGGTCTGCGCCGCCTCGAATATCGCGGCTACGATTCATGCGGGGTCGCGACGGTCGTCGACGGCCAGGCACGCCGCGAGCGCAGCATGTCGCGCGTCGCCGATCTCGACGCCCACGTGCGCAGCGCCGGCCTGACCGGCAGCACCGGCATCGCGCACACGCGCTGGGCTACCCACGGCGCGCCCGCCACCTGCAACGCGCATCCGATCTTCTCGTGCGACGAAATCGCACTGGTTCACAACGGCATCATCGAGAACCACGAAACGTTGCGCAAGCAACTTTCCGACGCACACTACGCGTTCGACGGGCAGACCGACACCGAAGTGGTCGCGCATCTGATCCACAGCAAGTATCGCGGCGACCTCCTCGCCGCCGTACGCGATGCGACCTCGCAACTGCACGGCGCCTATGCGATCGCGGTGTTCAGCAAGCACGAGCCGCAGCGTCTGATCGGCGCGCGCGCCGGCTCGCCGCTCGTCGTCGGCGTGAAGGACGGCGAATGTTTTCTCGCGTCCGACGCGCTCGCGCTCGCCGGCATCACCGACCGCTTCATCTTTCTCGAGGAAGGCGACATCGTCGAACTGACGCCGGGTGGCGTGCGGGTGCTGGATCGCACCGGCGCGCCGGTCGAACGCGCGATACAAACCGTTTCGTCCGCGCACGGCGCGGTCGAACTCGGGCCATACCGGCACTTCATGCAGAAGGAAATCTTCGAGCAGCCGCAAGCCGTGGCCGCGACCATCCCCGATGCAGGGCTGTTCGATCCCGCGGTATTCGGCCCGGACGCCGCGCGCGCGTTCGAGCAGATCGACAACGTGCTGATCCTCGCGTGCGGCACGAGCCACTATTCCGGCCTGACTGCCCGCCGTTGGCTCGAGACGATCGCGCGCATCCCCGCGCAGGTCGAGATCGCGAGTGAATACCGCTACAGCGACGCGCTCGCGATGCCGAATACGCTGGTGGTCAGCGTGTCGCAATCCGGCGAGACCGCCGACACGCTCGCCGCGCTCAAGTATGCGCAGGCGCTCGGCCACATCGACACGCTGGCGATCTGCAACGTGCCGACCAGCGCGATGATGCGTCAGACCGGCTTGCGTTTCCTGACACGGGCCGGCCCGGAAATCGGTGTCGCGTCGACCAAGGCGTTCACGACGCAGCTCGTCGCGCTGTTCATTCTCGCCGTCACGCTCGGGCGGCTGCGCGGCTACGTCGACGACGCGCAGCTCGCGCGCTACACGATGCAGTTGCGGCGCCTGCCTGGCGCGCTCGAAGACGTGCTGGGGCTGGAGCCGCAGGTCGCGCGCTGGGCCGCGGAATTCTCGCGACATGAAAACGCGCTGTTTCTCGGGCGCGGGCTGCACTACCCGATCGCGCTCGAAGGTGCGCTGAAGCTGAAGGAGATCTCGTATATCCATGCGGAAGCGTATCCGGCCGGCGAGCTGAAACACGGGCCGCTCGCGCTCGTCACGCATACGATGCCCGTCGCCACGATCGCGCCGAACGACGCGTTGCTCGAAAAACTCAAGTCGAACATGCAGGAAGTGCGGGCCCGCGGCGGGCAGCTTTATGTGTTCGCGGATGCCGATACGCGAATCGACAACGGCGAAGGCGTGTCGGTGCTGCGGATGCCGGACTACTACGGGTTGCTGTCGCCGATTCTGCACGTCGTGCCGTTGCAACTGCTCGCGTATCACGCGGCGTGCTTGCGGGGTGCGGATATCGACAAGCCGAGGAATCTGGCGAAATCGGTGACGGTGGAGTGATGGGCGGTTTGCCTCTCGCATTCGCTTCAACTGATCGAGTGACAACGTTGCTGCTCCGCTAAATTCTTTTCATTGGCCTACCCGCGCATAGAGGCCAAGAAGTCGACCACCCCCAACGTCTGATTCTCGCAACTTATTCTCGTGAGATCGAAGCCGCCTGCACCAAGTTCGGATCAATCACACGGAGTTGCAAAATCCTATTTGTCAGACCGCCAAATAATCTCGCCAAAATCGAATCCTTTTAGTTTATTTTGCTCCACAAGATCTCTAAAACGCTCGGATACGAATACTGTAGCAGGACTTTCTTTTAGGCGAAATATATCAACCCCTTCAATTTGACTCTTCAGAAGAAATATTTTATTAAAAACCGTCGCCTGAGGATAGACTTTGAATTTTGATGCATCCATATCGACAGCATTCTCTATCACCCGGGTTACATGAAATCCGGACATGTCTTTTATCGGGGCATCGACCTGCAATATCTCCCCGCTGTCACGAAGTACCGGCGCCAATACATCCAGCGCCCTCTCACTAAACACGAGAAACGGAGATAGCATCGTATGAACGTCGCTAGTCTTTTTTCTGCGCGAAGTGCCCCACGTAAGCTTAACGGGGTCATAGTCTCGGCCAAACCCTCGCCCACATAGAGCGGTTGCTCGTATAGCTACGCTCTTGTCATATGCGATTTCACAGTCATCATCGACTTGAACGAGAGGCTGAAATGCTTCATCCTGCCTCAAACCGTAAACGTCACTCACGCATTGCCTCACATCCAAATCATAGCGCCCAGATAAATAGCGGCCTACGGTGCCTCACCCCAAGGGTCATAGGAATAGCTTTCATCGATCGGCGAAAAATCAATACCTTTCAATGCGCATCGCTCCACTTCCGACTTAAACCCCTGACTACATACCAACTCCATTGTTTCGGTACATCTAAAAAGATTGCTAGCACAGTCGTCGCGCGGAATGAAGGTTTTGATCCAACTATACATTGGAGTCCCTGGAAACAACTTATTCTCGGCGACCTCTTTTGTTTCCAGATCCCGGTCCTCGGAATAGTCCGACTTTTGTCGATCAAGCAGAGACTCATGATCTGCCGGCAAGAAAATTGAATACACCTTATTACCCGCTGGCTTTCCACCCGCAACGATGCCAATGGGGACTGCCCTATATCTAACTCCCAATTTTTCACACGCAGCCAAAAACTCTTTTGACACGTAATTCGTTTGCGTTCCATAGAAATCGAAATCAATCGAAATCGATGGATCTGATAGCGTGAAAATATATTCATGCTTTACATCGACGCCAAACGGATCAGCCACATACATCGGCCACTCCCATTCATCACGGTTCAATTCTCCCGATAGGTATGGAGGGCAGCCTGGGTCTCCAGCGCGGTATTTAACAACAAAGAAACGTGCATTCATCAAAGTAACCTTCCCGTTATTGCATCAACCAAATATTTACCGGACTCCAATCCTTCTCTCGCCATATTTTGAATGCGCCCGACACCGAGCACAAGTTGCGTATCACTGAGACGGCCCGCCAGGAATTGTTGGTTAAGTTTCGTTAGCTCAGTTTCAATGGCCGCAGTGTATTGCCCGTGGTTCGACCAATGCCCAGGGAGCTCCAGCGTTTGGGCAAGCTTGGAGCTACCGGGCAGGAATATGCCATTAGACGCACCATCGCCATCGAATCCCATCCCGCGCAACCGGCTGAACATAGCCGCAAAGTCAGGGTGCTTCATGAGTTCTTCAGGAATCAGATGGTGGTTCGCCATACCATCATGCGGGCGAGCCCCCATATTTTCCCCGAGCTTTGTGGAACACCACCCCATCGGATCGATTCGGGTCAATGGGTTTAATGCGTACGCGTACAAATTGTCGCCGCCCACCAACCCAATCGGATCCTGATTGATGAACCGTCCCACGTCCGGATCATAGAACCGGAACGTGTTGTAGTGTAGCCCCGTACTTTCGTCGGCATACTGACCGGCATAGCGCAGCGGCTGATCTGTCCGCGCGGTCGCGAGTTGCCGCTTGCTCGGCTCGACTTTGCCCCACGCCGTGTATTGCCCCGCCCAGGCGAGCTCGCCAGCCTCGTCGGTGACCTCTTGCGGCGCCCCTGCCAGATCCGTATGGAAGTGGTAGATCCGCGACGCGCGCTTCGCCGTATCGATCGCGGCCGCGGCCAGGGCCTCCGCGATCACCGCATCGACGCGGGCAGCCGGTGAGTACGCATCATCAGGGCTGTACACATAGCTGCTCACGCCTGTCTCGCGCACTTCCTGCGCGAGGCGCAAGCCTTCCCATACGAACCGTTTCGTCTCGCTACGCAGTTTCACGCCACGCAGGTCGAAAGTGGTATCGGTCTTCGAAATACGCCGACCCAGCGAATCGTACTGGAAGCGCGTTTCGACCACGCCACGCGCGTCTTGCGTACGCACCGCGATCAGTCGATCCTGCCCATCGTAAGTGAAGCGCTGCTGCTGGTTGGCTCCGCGTAACTTCGTCGCCAGATTGCCGAACGGATCGTATTCGAAGCGCAGGTCCTGCCACATTCGCAGACGGTTGCCTTCGACGTATCCGCGACTCTTGCCCTGTGCGCCGTCGAGCATATTGCCCGCGGCATCCCAGGCAAATTCCTCGAGCTCACGATCCATGGTGTTCACACGACGTGTCAGCTGTCCGACCGGATCGTAGCTGTACTGCGTGCTGCCACGCAGGCTGTCGCTGGTCTCGATCAGTTCGCCCGTCGCGTCGTACCCGTAGTTACGCCACAACTGGCCGCGTCCTCGGCCGAGTGCGTCCGGTTGGAAGCCGGCGGACTGCCAGACTCTTCGGCCAAGCGGATCGTAGGCAAAACGCTGAGTCAGCCTTCCCTGCGTTCTCGCGATCTCACGATGCAAGTCGTCACGCTCGAAGTCGCTCACCACCTGATCACCACAGCGGATCTGGTGAACGTGACCGGAGCCATAGCGCAGCATCTGTAGCGTCTGGTCGTTCGGTAGCTCGAGCGATATCACGTTGCCCAGTTCATCAAGGTTGTATTCGACGTCGCCATTCGCACCGTGCTCGGCGACAAGACGACCAACCTTGTCGTACTCGAAACGCACCACGTCCGCCGTGATGCCGAGTGCTGCACCGGCGGCCGTCGGTGTACGTTCGACTCTCACCAGTTGGTCATTCTTGTTACGCTCGTAACGTGTAACGTCGGTCGGCGTATGCTGGACCTTCAGGTTACCCATCCGGTCGCGTTCGAATCGGATCGTACGGATCGGGCGATCCGCCGTCGCATGACCGTCCGGCGAGCCCACGATGTCCAGCCCCAGCAATTCACCGCCTTCGCCATACTCGAATCGCCGCTGGACACCGTCGGGCCTCGTTTCGGTCAACAGACGGCCGCCGGCGCTGTACGTGAACACGTAGCGTGCGTGGCCCTGCTGGAGTTCGCGCAGGCGCCCCGCTACATCATAGTGATAGCGGGTCCGTCGTCCGGCAGGATCGATCGCTTCGACAAGTTGACCGCGGGCATTGCGCAGTGACTGTTGCATCCGGCCTCCGAGGCCGACATGCCGCACGACGAGCCCAGCCGCGTCGTATTCGAAAGTCTCCGTGCTGCCATCGGGATACGTGATGCGACGTGGCTCGCCGGTCGGACGTATGTCATATGCGACGCGCTGCCCCAGGGCATTCTCCCGTGCAAGCGGCAGTCCGAACGCGTCGAAACTGCTGCGCGTGGTTTTACCAGAGCAGTCCGTATAGGCAACCAACTCTCCGAGACGATTCCACTCGAGCGTCTTGCGTCCGCCACGCGCGTCGATATGTGCGATCGGCAACGCAGTCAATCCCTTCGGATACTCGTAGCGATTCTCGTGGCCAAGCGGATCCTTGGTCGACAGCAACCGGCCTTGCGGATCGTATTCCGCCCGCCAAGCGCCGCCGTCGGCCCCGACGACTTCCACGGGCCGCATGCTGTTGCCGTCGTAACGAGTCCGAGTCGTACGGCCCAGCGGATCAGTCTCGGCGACGATCCTGCCTGCGTCGTCATACTCGAACTCGGCCGTGCGCTCACCCGGCAGCATCAGCATCACCGGCATACCGGCGTCGTTGTACTTGATCCGGTAGAGTCCGCCATCGAAGTCGGTGTACTCGACAATCTGAAACTGTGCGTCGAAGCGCCAGTGCGCGGTGCGGCCATCGGCGTGCCGGACGCGCGTCTGCCGGCCGTCGACGTCGTATTCGAACGACCAGTCCTCGCCTTCGCTGGTGCGCGTCGCAACCACGCGCGGCTGCCCTTCGATCACCGACCATGCGTAGCTCGACGTAAAGCCCAATGCGTTCGTATGGCTGGTCATCAGGCCATTGGTATACATGAACTGGCGCACGACGGCCCCGTTTGCGTCCGTCACCGACGCCAGTTGGCCGTTCTCATCGTATCCGTAGGCGACGGCCAGTCGGCGCTCATCGCCATGAACGAGCGTGACCGCGCCAAGCCGCCCGTGCTCCTGCTCGTAATCGAGAACGGCATTCAATCCGCCGCACGTCAGAATCTCGATAACGCGGCCGCGGCTATCGCGCTCAAACTGGCACCACTGCCCAGCCTGATCCTCGATGCGGCGCACCCAAGCGATGCGGCCGGAGTCCGGCTCGTATCGGCCGAAGTCGTAATACGTCTCGCCAATGTCATGCAGGATGTAGCGCCCGTCGGGCGTACAGGTAAGATACCGTTGCTCCGCCTCGCTGAATGCGGCTTGCCCGGCACGCAGCAACGGAAATCCGCTCTCGCGCCCTTGCGCGTCGGTGTACCAGAGGCGCCCGTCGCGGGCATGCAGACGAAGCTCCCACGGCGCCACCCAGCCGCGGCCAAGCGTCCCTGCATAGTCGATACTGCTCGAATAGAAACGCTTGATCGCGACCGGCATCGGGCTCGGGATCACGAAGTCCGTTTCCGATTCGGCCAACAGGATCTTTCTTCCGGTCGTGACGTCGACCGGGTTGCCGAACATCCCGCCCAGCGCCTTGTTAATTGCTGGCCCGGCAACGTACCGCCCGAATGCTTCACCGAGCACGTACCCGCCGATGAACTTCGCAGCGCACGGCAGGACCGCACGCGATAGCCCGCCCGCCTGCTTCAACAACCCGCCTAGCCCGCCGACCAGCCCCGCCAACACGAACGCCCATTCCGTCGCCGTTCGCAGCCACGGCGGCACCTCGTCGTCGACCGGCAGGTATGTCTGGGTGCCACCGTGAAAGAACGTGTCGTGCGAACCGTCACCGATCGTCGCGCCGCAGGTAATCTTGTCGTCCTTCCGCGCCGCTGGCCGCCCATTGATGAAAATGTTCGTCGATCCTTGTGCGACAAGCGGGATGGGATTGTGCTTGCTGCAAGCCACGCCGCTCAACGTCGCATAGGCCGCCGAGAGGGAGTTGACGTAGACGTCCGGCGAACCAGTAATGATGTTGCCGGATTGCGAGCTGAACATCTTGCCGATCGACTCGCCTATTGATAGGAGAGCCTGCGCTCCGATCCCCGCCATCATGCCCGCCAGCAACGCCACGCCGAATCCGCATGTGAAAGTGGCGAAGGCGACTGCGGCGATCAGGGCAATGCCCAGTACGGCGCCGACCAGAAAGCCCGCGAGCGCGCTGGTGTGATCGATCGGGTCAGTGACTCGTGCGGCTTCGTACACGATGATGGTCCTTTGCTGTTGTTATGCCGACTCTTGTTCTGCAGGACGGTAGCCGTCGAGCCAGTTGCGCCACAATACATCGAGCGTTTCGCCGAAGCTCTTCGCGCTCGATGCGGTAAAGATCAACACGCGTCCTGGGGCAACGATGAATGCGCCTTGCCGTTGAAAAACGGTCTTCGGACCGTTCCGATAGGCGGCGTCGATGCGCTCCCCAGGCATTCCATCAGTTTCAGGCCCAAGCCGTTCAGCCTGGCGCGAAAGCACCCGATGTCCCTGCAACCTCGATTGGAGCAGCGCGATCTGCCGATCGATATACGGCGCAAGGGTCTCTCCGTCCTTCAGCCAGTCGCGTGCGACACTGAGGTTCGGCTGTGCGGCCGTATCGGCCGGCACGAATAGGTTGGTCGTGCGATCCTCGAAACCGTTCGGCAGAACGATGCTGCCTTCGTGAATCCGGATACGGTTTTCGGAATCCGTCATGCTGGTTCTCTCGTGATGTGTAGTTGTTGGATGGGTCTAAATCAGCGTCCACATGCGCCGACACTCATTTTCCCTGCAACGCGACGTTGCTTTCCCGGCGCAAGCGCAAGCAACCCGCGAGCAATACGACATGCGCGCCGAGCCACATGTAAAACGCGACCCCGTAGCCGGATATCGGCGTCGGGTCTGCTTCGTTGAAGTACCACTCTGTCGTGAACAGTGAACAGAGCGCACACGCGAGCGCAGCGGCCGAAAACTGACTCGCGCGCGTATATCGGTTCCGGACGAGCTGGACGGCCGCAACGACGTAGAGCGGATTGGCGAGCCATGCTGGATTGAGCATGAACAGCCCCCACCAGCCCTGAGCGAGGACCGACAGCCCGCTGAGCGACGCTTCCTTTTCGAAATGCATCGCCGGCATCGTCAGCGAGAGGACATACAGCACCCCGGATACGCCGAGGACCGTCTCTCGCCTGACACGTGGCGTCGAATCAAAAACGTTCGTCATTCCCCGAATCCATTGCACGACACTTCAGCGGTCGCGCGTGCGTTCAATCCGTCTGGCCGGCCGGCGTCACAACCTTCTCGCCGCGCGCGCGCATCGCTGCGCGTTGCGCCTTCGGATCGAGC
Source organism: Burkholderia sp. MSMB1835 (assembly GCF_001526365.1). Classification (NCBI taxonomy): domain Bacteria; kingdom Pseudomonadati; phylum Pseudomonadota; class Betaproteobacteria; order Burkholderiales; family Burkholderiaceae; genus Burkholderia; species Burkholderia sp. MSMB1835. The sequence continues at coordinate 28,718 of NZ_LOYP01000055.1, read as the reverse complement.
GGCGGCCACGGCGCGCCGGCCGTTACGATCTTGCGGCGAATCTCTTCGATGCGCGCACGCGCCGGCGAATCAGCAGTCGTATGGTTCTTCAACTCGTTCTGCAGCACCCACCCGTATGACACGCCGAGCTGGCTGGCAATCTTCGGATCCGCGCCGTGCGAAAGCAGGTAGTCGACGACGTCCCATTGCTGAATCATCGTCGCCTCGAAGAGTGCCGTCTTTCCGAGCGAATCGCGAGCATTCACGTTCGCCTTGTGCTCGAGCAGCAGCTTCAGCTGAGGCAGCAGCCGGTTCTCTGCAACCGCGAAGATCATCGGCGTGTCGCCGTTGTACTGCCAGTTGGGATCGAGCCCGCTGTTCAACAACACGCGCAGAAGGTTAGGCGTATCGGCCCGTAATGCGACGTCGACCACCGATCCGCCGCTGGCACCGACCTGCGCCTTGGGGTCCGCGCCGTTCTTCACGAGCACCGAGATGATCTGATAGCGCGGATTGGACGCGTCATTCTTGACCGGAACGATTTCCTGCACGGCATACGACAGCAGCGTCGTGTTCTTCGCGCCCGGCGCATTCAGATCTGTCTTCGGCGCGAGCTGCTGGACGCGGCTGAGATCGCCGTCATGAATGGCCTGCGCCAACGTGAGTTGCTGCCCCGAAAAGAAATCTTCAGGTGCGTATCGCTTGAAGCCAGTCATGTTCGTCCCTTGGGCTTGAGTGGGCCACCAGAGCGGCGAGGACACTCCAACGAGTGCAGCAATCGCGCCGGCGGTTATCGCTTTTTTATATCGCATCAGTGAGATGAATTCAGTTGGGAGACCAGGTCGAGTTGATCTTTCGCGACCTGCTGGTTGATCCCGTTCGTCACGTCACCCATCAGGTGACGGCCGACCGTGGTCACACTCTCACCGTCGAGCGTGACGGGGCTGCCAACCGCCTTGGGCATCAGCGCCGCCGTACCGTCGCTGATCGGCCCGAGCCGGCCCTCCTGCAGGCCGGTCAGGATATCGCCGTCGACGCGGTAGGCCGTGATGTTGGCCGGCTGGGCGGTCCCGCCGTATTGCGCGACGGTCTCCGGATTGAGACCGGCCGCATTGAAGGTCACAGCCGAACCGCCGCTGGCCTCGGCTGCAGCGGACGCCAGGCCACCGCCGAGCGAATGCCCGGTGAAATCGACGCCGGCCGACGCGCCCGTGGTCTCGATGTTCTTGCCGATCGTGACCGCATTGCGATAATACGGCGCATCGGCGCCGAGCCCCTGCGCCATGTTGTTGCTCATGTCTTCGCCGAAGAGCTGCTGCGTGCCCTTGAACGCGACCGTCGGCTTCATGCTGTCGCCGAAGACATTCGGATCCGGGATGTACATCTGCGATCCGAAGTTGCTACCGCTTTTCTCGAAGTCGCTCGGCTTGAGCCCGAAAGCCTTCAACGCTTCCGGATCGTTGGTCGCCATCTTCCACCCGGTCGGCGGCGGATCGTTCGGGTGATACACGTGATCCGCGAGTTTCGCCAGTTGCTGCGCCTTCAGCGAGCTCGCCAGCTTGGCCGCCGCGGCGCGCGTCGCCGGATCGGGGCTCGCCAATCCCTTCGCGATCGTCGCCTGCTCTGCCGCCCACTCGAGCGCGAGCGCCTGTTCCGCGGATTGCGCACTACCGCGATTCAAATGGATGACCGGCCCGTCGAGATAAATGCCGTTCGCGTTGATGACGATCGTTGACGGACCGAAGGTCAGCTTGATGCTGTCCGGCGTCATCGTCACGACGCCATCGCCGACACGATGCTCGATGCCGTCGCTCGCCTGATGGCTTTGCATGCCAGGCCCGGCCTTGCTTGCGATGGCCTTCGTATTGATCACGTTCGCTGTGGTGTCGCGCGTCAGCGCGATGGTTTCCTTCAATCCGCCCTGCGCGATCTGCTTCGTCTCGCTGCCCTTGAGCAGCGAGACCGTGCGCCCGCCGGCTTCGACCGTGTGCGTTTCCGAATCCTTGATGACCGTGTTCATGTCCTTCTGCGCGTGCAGAAAGACCTCTTGCGCGCCGTTCACGTCGGAGAACCGCAGTTCGTTCGAACCGGCGCCCTTGTGCGTCTGGCTCTTGATCCCCATTGTCTGCCCGGCAGCCCCGTGATAAGGATTGCCTTGCTCGCCGTTGTAGACGCGGCCCACGATGACCGGATTGTCGGGGTCCCCTTGATTAAACGCGACCAAGACCTCCTGATTGATCCGTGGGATGGCGGCCGCCCCCCACCCGTCGCCCGCCCAAGGTTGGGACACACGGATCCACATCGAATCCGATCCGTCCAACTTGCCGCGGCGATCCCACAGGAAGTGCACCTTCACGGCACTGCCGTTCGTGTGAATTTCTTCGCCCTTTGGGCCGACCACGATTGCCGACTGAGTGCCGTGAATGACGGGCTTTGGTGTATGCCTGGGTGAACGATACGGAAACTTCTTCGGGAGCAGGGAAAATGTATTGCGGTACGGCAGTTTCGCGTTGTGTTCCGTGTAATCGTTCACAGCCTCATGACGAACGTGCAGGACTGCGTATTCCTGATTGTTGGCCATGACTGGATGGTTGGTCACGGTCACGCTGCCCGCGGTTGTCATCCGCCACGCATAGCCGCTACCCGTATAGCGATGTGCACTCGCCTCTTCGGCCTGCATCGCGATGCGGGCGTAACGGTCGCCGTCATCGCCGTGGTCGAACAACGACTGGTGTTCGAACCGCTCCGTCGTCTCGAGACCCGCATGGCGGAGATTCTCCGGTTCGGCCTGCGCCAGCATCAGCGGCGACGAGGGGTTCTGGTGATTGAAGTCGCGAAAAGCGATCTTGCCGACACCGAAACGCCGGCCTTCATGCAACTGGTCGATACCGTTGTCTTCACTCGCCGCGCTGGCGGCATATGGCAAGTTGGCCAGCCCGTCGATCGGGCGGAAAACGAAATTCGTATCGCCGATGACGAGGAAGTGCTTTTCCTTCTCGTAGCGGTGCGTCCAGATCAGGCCTTCCTGCTCCATCAGACGCGCACAGAAATTGTAATAGGACTCCTGGTACATCACGATGTATTCGAGCGGCTTCTGCGCGGTCCGAATGTCGAACTCGAAATCGGTGAACCCGTGATCCTGGAAAATCTCGGTGAGGATGTCCTGAGCGGTCTTGTTCTGGAAAATCCGGCAGTCGGTCGAGCGCGTCAGAAACCAGAACCACGGCGCCACCGTCATTTGATATTGCGTCACCTTGCCCGGGTTGCCCGCCCGGTCGAACGACGTGACGTATCCGTCGAAGTAGCGAATACTGTCGGCCCCGCCTGACGAGACGATGCGCTCGAGCGTGGATTGCCGGGCGCTTTGGTCGAATCGAATCTTGATCGGTTGCCCGATCAGCTGATCGGGCACCAGATCATGTTGGTGCGACAGCAAATCGAGGTGGATTTCCGGCAATCGATTGACGTGTTCATCAATGACCGCCGTGCTGACCAGGAGCACGTCCGGACCGAGCGGCGAGTCAATGGTCACGTATCGATTTAGCTGAGTCAGTCGAGCAACGCCGCCAGCCGCATTGTTGAGCGCGTCCGCAATCGCAGCCGGTGTTTTGTTCATCAGCGAAAAACCGGTCTGCGCAAGCTGAACCGCGCGTTGCACGGTGTCGATATGACTCGCGACGCCGGCGAGCGGGCCAATCTGGCCTGCCACCGTGGATGCGACCGGCCCGGCAAGGCCGCCAAGCGCACTCAGCGAGCCCAACAGATTCCCGCCGGAACCGGCCGGAATACCGCCATTCGGGGCGAAACTCATTTGAATTCCCTTTATTTTCGTCTCAGGTTCTGTCCCCAATTGGCTCACCAGCTTGAGGCCCCGCTACTGTAGGACAAAACGTTTGCCAGCGAAAGATACCTGAGATTCATTTGCAATTTCCCTGCTGATACCCTTTCCACCCGCTAATCAAATAAGCGGTTGGGAACCGGCGCAGGGTTCACCGCGTCGCAGTACCGCACCGGTCTCTGCCGAGACCAATACGATTTGCACGAAGCTGGTGACTGGAACGTACGGGGAAAATAGTCGATCCATCACGCGCCCCAATCCGGCGAGACTGAATTGGACGAAACGCTGCTCGTCGATCACGAGGCTGACTTCCAATCCTTGGACGAACACTGAAGCCGGCTTGCCCGGCATCCAGCGCCGCACCCGTTCAGTCGAGAGCGACACGAGCGCGTCGAATCTCCGGCCGGCGTCGGGCGCGGACATGCCGAAGCGGGTGCACAAGCGCTTGAACTCATTGAGACCTTCGGCGTTCAGCCGTGCTGCCTGCGGAACCAGCCACGACAGCAGTTCCCACTGGTGACCGCGGCGAAGAATCGGCGCGGGACTTGCACAGGGCTGAGCCAACAACTCGATCTCGTCACCAGAGTCCCCGTCGCGCACGGCTAACTGGCGCTCGCGCATGTCCGCCAGGTTGCCATTTGTGCAAGACAGCACGATGTCGAGCTGGTGCTGCGCGGCCGGATCAACGGGCTCGCCGCGAGCGTTCACAAGCGCGAGTTCCAAGCCACGCAATCCGTCGGCGCGCGCTCCAGTTGCCTGTCCGCGCAGCGCTTCCTGTCCCGGCTTGCCGGGCTCGGAAGGCGGCTTCGGCGCACGCCTGGCTTCGTCGCGCAAAACAACCCAATACATGCCTGGCGCTGCGCCAAGCGCATGCTGCAAGGATTCGAATGGCGGCAGAAGCGCGGCACCCTGGACGGTCGTTATACGGACCTGATCAACTGACCAGATCTCGGTCGTGGCTGCGGTCTTCAGCGAAAACGGTTTCAGCGCATAGTACGCTTGCCCTACCTTCGTTTCGATTGGCTCCGCATTGCTCGAGAACAAGTTGACGACTGGTGTGCAAAACAGCCGGAGATTGTCGGCCGACGCTGCAATCAGTCGTTGGGCGCGACGTGAGTCAGGGTGGACGCCGGCAAGGGCCAAATGCAACGTGATCCGGCGCGCACTGCCCGCCAACCGTTTCAACCGCGCCAAATCCAGATTGAGGTTTTCAAATCGAGCGGGAAACGCGCCGTACTCCATCAGCAGATGAAACGGCGTAATCGAATTGTCACGAGGCGTCGGAAGCAGCGCGTCAGCATCGTCGAAACCTGCAGCCGCCAGCGGCATGTCCACCCGACGCCAGCGCCCGTTGCCGTCCAGTTCAACGAAGGCCCGCGTGGCGTGGATCAGCACGCCGTCGGCGAGCGCAGCCACTACCTCCCTCTCCCCCGCCAAGTGCAACCGCAGCATATCTGGAGCGATGGAGAACTGGGCTGACGGTGCAGTGAGCTCAAGGGTGAAAGACAAAATCCCCGTGGTGTCGGACGGCAGTGTCGTTTGCATCGGCGCGACGGTCGACGTCGCGTAACGTACAGCGGAAACGGTCAACGGCACCAACGTGACGTCGGCGGCGGTGCGGAACACCAGGCGGCTATTCGGCGCCACCAATTGGGTGCCGCGTGGAACTATTCGCGGCTCGGTCTGCTTGCTGTCTCGATCCATGCGAAATTGGGCCATCGCACAAGATGGAAACGGCCGTGCCAACGGTCCGTGGATTGCGGCAATCAACGCGTGAGTAAACTCCGGCACCTCATCTTCGAGTCGGATGTCGTGCCGAGCGCACATCAACGCGAACGATTGCAGCAGCCGTTCGACGTGTGGATCATCCGAGTGCTCACCGGACATCGCGAGACGAGCCGCGATTTTGGGGTAAAGCTCGGCGAATGCACGCGTCGAGCGGCGCAGCAGACCCAACTCACGCTCAAAATGCGGTAGAAGATCCTCGGGTTCGATGGCCATACGCGTTTCAGATGGTCACGCCGATCTTTTCAATCGGGACCGTGCTCATGGGGAGGCGCAGCGATTCTAACCGGGCGTCGCGCATGCCTCCGAAACACTAACACTCATTTGTGTCCAGGATTTCTAGAACAGATCAGCCTATACCGACGATGAAAATCGGCAATGCCGGCCAAGCGTACCACCAGTAGCCGGCAAACCTTGCTCCCTCAGGCTGAACCCACCATATCAGGGCAGCAACCCCTATTGCAGAGCACCACCACTTGAGCGCGCGCTTGATTCGCTGCGCTCCCGTGAACAGGACGTGAATGGTGGAAAATCGCCGAATGGTCGCTTTTTTATAGGCTCGCCGTGCATACGCGAATCCGACTGCGATGGGCACAATACCGAACCAGCCGCGCGTCCAGTCCAGCACGCCATTGCTGTACTGAAGTCCCCACAGGCCAAAGGCAATCGCGAACCCGATGCCGGCCCGCCAAGCGAAAGCCCTTCGCCGGTCTCGCTCGGGCATTACCTGAAGCCAAGTCGCAGGAGTGCCGTCCTCGTTGGTAAATATGGCTTCACGGCCGTTCTGGCTCCCCGCCCCGTCTAGCGATTGTTGTTCGAGCATCATCTCGCCACCCAGTTATCGTGATGATTGGAGTGGAGTCGAAGTGAAACACTGGCTCGTGGTTAGCCACGCATCGGTCCCTCGCCAGTTCGAGCCGTCAACTCCGTGTCGCGCGGACGAAATCCAGTTACACCATGGTTACATGGACGGCAGATTGATGGTTGACCCAGTGGGACAGCGGACGTAAGTGCTTGATTTCATTGGCCCGCCCTACACGATTCGAACGTGTGACCTACGGCTTAGAAGGCCGTTGCTCTATCCAACTGAGCTAAGGGCGGTCGGGGAGAAAAGACACGGGCCTGCCACGGACCGCATTCGGCATCGGGCTTTCGAGCAACGAGCAGCAACACCGCCCGCAACCACAGTTACTCAAACCCCGAAACAAAACGGGCCCGACACGAAGCCGAGCCCGAAATTATACCCGATCATCGCGCCGGATCACGCGAGACCGGCGCCCGCGGCATCAAACCGGCTGCGGATGCAGCATGAACCAGCCGAGGCAGAACACGCCGGCGATCACGCAATACACGCCGAACGACGCGAGCCGGCCGCGCCCTTCGAAATAGCGCATCAGGAACCGCACGCTCAGGTATGCGGCAATCGCCGTCAGCACGCCTCCGAGCAGCGCATCGGCGAGCTGGTCGCGCGCATGGAACAGCTTCGGCAATTCGAGCACGCCCGCGGCGAAGATGATCGGCGTGCCGAGCAGGAACGAGAATTCCGCCGCCTTCTCCGCCGTCAGCCCCGCCGCGTTGCCGGCGATCATCGTCAACCCGCTGCGCGAGAAGCCCGGAATCAGCGCGCCGATCTGCGCAAGGCCCACGAAGAATGCCTGCTTGAACGTCATCTTTTCGGGCGGTCGATGCGCGCGGCTACGCTGAATGCGATCGCCGAGCCACAGCAACACGCCGTTGACGATCAGCGCGATCGCGACGATCCGCAGATCGTGAAACACGCGTTCGATGCGCTTCTCGAGCAGCAGTCCGACGATGCCGGTCGGGATCGTGCCGATGATCAACGCCCACATCAGATGCCCGTCGTCGTTCTTGCGGCCGCCGAGCTGCGCGAAGAAGCCGCCGATCAGCGCGATCCAGCGCGCGCGAAAGTACCACAGCAGCGCCAGCGCGGTGCCGAGATGGAGCGCGACGAGAAAGGGCAGCAGTTGCGGCGCGTGCTTGTCGATGTGCATGCCGAACAGCGCCGGCACGAGCAGCGTATGGCCAAGACTGCTGACGGGGAAGAGTTCGGTAACGCCCTGCAGGACGCTCAGGAATACCAGAAACCAGAGGCTCACGCGTCGGTCCTTTTAGTGAAGATTAAGCGGGAAGGAAGGCGGACGACGCGATGCGCGTCCTGAAAACGCGCCCCGATTATGCCGAGCCAGGATTACTGCGCCAAGGCATTTGGCAGGATATTGCGGCAATGCACACAAACGCTTGCAATTTGTAAGCATTAAGAAAGCAAAAAGCCCGCCATTTGCATGGCGGGCCTGCAGGCGCCGGCAGAAATTGCCGTCAGCGACCGAGCTGATAGAAAAATAATACCGTGCTACCGGTAAACATGCCGAACAGTGCGATTCCCATTGCCATTGCCAGATCCATGGCCCCCTCCGCGAAGTGTCATGACCCGGCAACATCACCGGTTTAGACGCATTATCCAGACCACCGACAGTGTTAAAAACTCGCAATTTCCCGAGAAGGGTTTTCCCCGACCGCCCGCGGCCCGATAATGGAACGCACGCTGCTCCAGTCACTTCCAACCCGATTCGCCATGCCGATCTTTCAGCAACACGACATTCACGAACTTCACGCCGGCCCGTCGCTCGTCCGGGTCGCTCCGCAATTCGGCGGCCGTCTGCTGTCCTGGCACGTCGACGGCGAACCGGTGATCTTCTGGCCGGAAACCGCCGATTGGAGCAACCTCGCCCGCGTGCGCGGCGGCAATCCGCTGCTGTTCCCGTTCCTCGGCCGCCACCGCGTCGACGGTGAAATCGGCCGCTGGCGCGACGCCGCCGGCGTGGTTCGCGATCTGCCGATGCACGGTTTTGCGCGCGATCTGCCGTTCGACGCGCACCCGTCGGCCGACGGCGCCGCGCTGACGATGACGCTCGACGCGAACGACACGCTGCGCGCGAGCTACCCGTTCGATTTCCGGTTCGAAACGACCTACCGGCTGGCCGACGCGCACACGCTGGAAGCCGCGTTGACGACGACCAATCGCGGCGATACGCCGCTGCCCTATTACGCCGGCCACCATTTCTATTTCGCGCTGCCGCATGGCGAGCGGGCCGACACCCTCCTCGAGCTGCCGCCGACCCACCGTTGCCAACAGCGCGCGGACGGCTCGATCAGCCCGCTCGAACCGGGCGAAGCCCGTTACCGCCTCGACAATCCGGACATCCTCGATCGCTTCCACTGTCTCGACGGCGAGCCGTCCGCGCCGGTGCGCATCGTGATGCCGGGCCGCGGTCGCACGATCGAGATCGCGCTGGACGTGCCGGGCTCGATCCCGTGGTACGCGGTCACGACGTGGACCGAAAAGCCGGATTCGGACTTCTACTGCGTCGAGCCGTGGCTCGGCCTGCCCGATGCGATCCACAACGGCCTCGGGCTGCGCATGCTCGCACCGGGCGCGACCGAAACGGCCACGCTGCGGATCCACGTCGCCCCGCTCGCCGGCTGATTCGGCACGCATCGAACCGGGGGCGGCGGCCCGCCTGCGACCGAAACTGCGGTGCGCGGGTCGAACCCGTTAAAATCGGACGTTTTGTGTTGCCTGCCGCGTCACGCGCGGCAGGGTTTTGCGAGGTTCAATGTTCGAAACAACAACGAAGCGACTCTTCGCAGCCGCCTGCGCCGCCCTGCTCGTCGCGTGCGGCTCCGCGCCCGTCGGCCCCGGGTTCTATCGCGTCGAGCGTGGCGACACGCTCTACAAGATCGCGCGCGAAAACCGCACGTCGGTACAGAGCATCGTGCGCTGGAACCAGATGACGAACCCCGATGCGATCGAAGTCGGCCAGGTGCTGCGCGTCGCACCGCCGCCCGGCACGGCCACCGCATCGACGCCATCGAGCACCGGCACCGGCAGCGCGGGCCGCGCGCGCCCGGCCCCTTCCGCGCCGGTCGAATCGGCCGTGAAACCGGCCACGAGCATTGCGCTGATCTGGCCGGCGGCCGGCAACGTGGTGCGCACGTTCGACGGCTCGAAATCGAAGGGCATCGACATCGCGAATTCGCCGGGCACGCCGGTGGTCGCGGCCGCGCCGGGTGTCGTGGTCTATGCCGGTAACGGGTTGCGCGGCTACGGCAACCTGATCATCCTGAAGCACAACGCCGATTACCTGACGGCCTACGCGCACAACCGCGCGTTGCTGGTGAAGGAAGGTCAGTCGGTCACGCAAGGGCAATCGATCGCCGAGATGGGCAACAGCGACAGCGATCGCGTCGCGCTGCATTTCGAGTTGCGCTATGGCGGCCGCTCGATCGATCCGTCACGCTACCTGCCGGCGCGCTGAGCGCGCGACGGACGACACGCGACGCCGGCGCGCATCGCGTGCCGTCGCGGCGAAAACGGAAAAAATCGAGTCAGCGCTTGCGCAGACGTCCGGTGAAACGGCCGGACAACGGATCGACATGACGAGCAAACGCCACCAGCACACCGATTCCGATCAGGCTGAACCCCGCAGCTATCAGAAGCAAATCCATGGTCACACCACTGTTTTGTCTTGATCTTATGCGTCATTGTGGAATCGTGCACTGAGCCGTAACGGTTGGACGAGTCAGAACATTCCCTATCAGCGAACACCATTGTGAATTCGTCTGCGTGAAATCCTGATGTAAGCCGTTCACCCGACGCCACGCCGACGCCCAGGAGACCATGCGATGCTGCCCGCCGCCGACCGCTACGACCACCTCCTCTCCCGCTTCCACTGGGACATTCCGACGCATTACAACATCGGCGTGGACGTGTGCGACAAATGGGCCGACGGCAGCGGACGCCTCGCGCTGATCCACGAAACCGCGCAAGGCGACGTCTCCCGCATCACGTTCGACGACCTGAAGAATGCTTCTAACCGGCTCGCGAACAGCTTTGCGCGCGCCGGCCTGCGACGCGGCGACCGAATCGGCATCTTTCTCGCGCAGGGCCCCGAAACGGCGATCGCCCATCTCGCCGCGTACAAGTCCGGCGCGATCGCCGTGCCGCTCTTCACGCTGTTCGGCGTCGATGCGCTCGAGTACCGGCTCGCGAACAGCGAAGCCGCCGCGCTCGTCACCGACGCGGCCGGCTACGCGAAGATCGCGCCGCTGCGCGCACGGCTGCCGGCACTGCATACCGTCTACTGCATCGGCGACGATGCGCCCGATGCGCCGGGCGTGCTGCGCTATGACGCGGCGCTCGCCGCCGAATCGCCGGATTTCGTGCCGGCCGATACGGCCGCCGACGATCCGGCCGTGATCATCTATACGTCCGGCACGACGGGCAAGCCGAAAGGCGCGCTCCACGCGCATCGCGTGCTGCTCGGCCACCTGCCGGGCGTCGAGATGTCGCAGCAGTGCTTCCCGCGCGACGCACGCCTGTTCTGGACGCCCGCCGACTGGGCATGGATCGGCGGGCTGCTCGACGTGCTGCTGCCGTCATGGCATCACGGCGTGCCGGTGCTCGCGCGCCGCTTCGAGAAATTCGACGGCGACGCGGCGTTCGCGCTGATGGCGCGGCACGGCGTCACCCACGCGTTTCTGCCGCCCACCGCGCTGAAGCTGATGCGCGCCGTCGCGGCGCCGCGTGAACGCTACGCACTGTCGCTGAAATCGGTCGCAAGCGGCGGCGAATCGCTCGGCACCGAATTGACGGCGTGGGGCCGCGACGCGCTCGGCGTGACGATCAACGAGTTCTACGGGCAGACCGAATGCAACATGGTGCTGTCGTCGTGCGCGGCGCTGTTCGATGCGCAGCCCGGCGCGATCGGCAAGGCGGTGCCCGGCCATGCGGTCGCGATCGTCGACGCGGACGGCGCACCGCTGCCGCCCGGCGTCGAAGGTCGCATCGCGGTGCGCCGCCCCGATCCGGTGATGTTTCTCGAATACTGGCGCAACCCCGGCGCGACGCGCGACAAGTTCGCGGGCGACTACCTGCTCACCGGCGATACGGGCATGATCGACGCCGACGGTTTCGTGCGCTTCGTCGGCCGCGACGACGACGTGATCACGAGCGCCGGTTACCGGATCGGCCCGGGCCCGATCGAGGATTGCCTGCTCACGCATCCGGCGGTGCGGATGGCCGCCGTCGTCGGCGTGCCCGACGCGACGCGCACCGAAATCGTCAAGGCGTTCGTCGTGCTGAACCCCGGCCACGCCGGCGACGCTGCGCTCGTCCGCGCGCTGCAGGAACACGTACGCACGCGGCTCGCCGCGCACGAGTATCCGCGCGCGATCGCGTTCGTCGACAGCCTGCCGATGACCGCCACCGGCAAGATCGTGCGCCGCGCGCTGCGCGACGCGTGAGCGGCCCGCTCGCTCGGCCCGCCCGGCCGGATGGTTTATAGTGGCGCCACGCAGCTATTCCTAGAACTCGATGTCCTCTGATCAACACTCCGCCACGGGCGCGTCGCACAGCCCGCTCTACGCCAAACTCCTCGGCGAGACCGCCAAGATCGACTGGTGCGATCTCGAGCGCTTCTTCGCACAAGGCAAGCTGTTGTCGGTTGCGCGCGACCTCGATCTCGTCAGCGTCGCGGAAGCGGTCGCCAGCGACGACACCGAACAGGTCACGCGCTGGCTGTCGTCCGGCCTCGTCGCGCGCATGCCGGCCGAGACCGCCGCCGACTACGCGGCACGCAATCCGGAATTGTGGGCGGTCGTCGTCTCGCCGTGGGTCTGCGTGCAGGAACGCGCCTGACGCATCCGCCATGTCCGAATCCGCGTTACCGCACGGGGCCGGCGGCGCTGCGGCCGTCGTCACGCATCGGCGCGTCCTCGCGCTCGCGTTTCCGATCGTCGTCGCGAACCTGACCCAGCCGATCCTCGGCGCCGTCGACACGGCCGTCGCCGGCCACCTCGACGGGGCGCAATATCTCGGCGGCGTCGCGCTCGGCGGCCTGTTCTTCAATTTCGTGTTCTGGGGCTTCGGCTTCCTGCGGATGGGAACGACCGGGCTCGTCGCGCAAGCGCATGGCGCCGGCGACGCCGCCGGGATCCGCCTGAATCTGCTGCGCGCACTGATCGTCGCGTTCGCGCTCGGCGCCGCGGTGCTGGCGCTGCAGGCGCCGCTGCTGTCGTTCGCACTGTCCGCGCTCGGCGGCAGCGACGCCGTCCACGCGACGGCGCTCGCATACAGCCACGCACGGATCTGGAGTGCGCCGTTCGCGCTCGCGAACTACGTGGTGCTCGGCTATCTGCTCGGCGTGCAGCGCGTTCGACTCGCACTCGTCGCACAGGTGTTCATCAATGCGGTGAACATCGGCGCCGTGCTGCTCTACGTGTACGGCTTCGGTTGGGGCATCGCCGGTATCGGCGCCGCGACCGCCACCGCGGACGCGTGCGGGTTCGCGCTCGGCGCGTGGATGCTGTGGCGGCTGCGGCCGCGCGGCCTTGCACCGCTCGCGGTACGCGCGCTGGCCGATCGGGTCGCGCTCAAGCGGCTGATCGTGCTCAATCGCGACATCTTCCTGCGCACGCTGTGCCTGCTCGGCGCATTCGGATGGTTCGCGCATCTCGGCGCAAAACAAGGCGACGCGACACTCGCCGCGAATGCGCTGCTGCTGAATTTTCAGACCTTCATGGCGTACGGCCTCGACGGCTTCGCGCATGCGGCCGAGGCGCTCGTCGGCGCGGCGGCCGGCGCGCGCGATCGCCACGCTTTCCGGCGAGCCGTGCACGTCACGCTGTTCTGGTCGGCGCTCGGCGCGCTGCTGTTCGCGCTCGTTTACTGGGCGGCGGGCGGCTGGATCGTCGCGCGTCTGACCGACCAGGCCGAGATCCGCGCCGTCGCGCTGCGCTACCTGCCGTGGGCCGCGATCTCGCCGATCGTGTCGGTCTGGGGTTTCCTGCTCGACGGCGTGTTCATCGGCGCGACGCAGACGCAATCGCTGATGCGCGCGATGGTCGTGTCGCTGTCGATCTTCATCGTGGCCACGCTCGCCGCCGTCGACACGTTCGGCAATCACGGCCTCTGGTTCGCGCTGCTGGTGTTCATGGCGGCGCGCGGCGCGACGCTCGCACGCTACCTGCCGGCGCTGTTGCGGCGCATTGGTGCCGACCCGCAGGCCGCGCCCGCGGCCCGCGCGTGACGGCGGGCCGAGCGACCGTTATTGCACGGGTTTCGGCGACGGCGCGTCGAGCATCGACGGCGGCGTCATGTCGGTAGGCACGCCGCGATAGTCGGCCGGATCCTCGGGCGGGTGGCCGCGGCGCGCCTGGCGGGGATCGCTGCTGCAGGCGGCAAGAAGGGATGCGACCAGCACGGCCAGCATGAAACGGGTCATCAGGTAGGGCTCCAGAAAACGGCGCGCCCATCGCACGCCGGGACCGCGCCGAGTCTAGCGGAAATCCGGTTTCAGGGTTGCGCCGCGCATGTCCTACTATGTACGCATGGCGCTGTGCCGTTGATAGGAGGCTGCCATGTCGTCTGAGGAAATTGCGGGCCTGATCGGCCTGTTCATCGGTGTGATGGTGCTGGTCGCGCTGTCGTACTTCGAGTCGCGCGAATACAAGCGCAGCCACGAAGGCGAAGGGATGATCCACCACTGGATGGCGGAACACCACCTGCTCGACTGGCGGCGCAAGCACTGAGCGCGCCGCCGCCGTACGGCCCTCCTCCGGCCGTCGCGAACGTGCCGCCCTGCGGCACGGTGGTCGTCGCGTATCGCTGAAATTATCAGGGCCCGATACGCTCACATTGATCGGATACACGAACGCCGTCGCGCGGCACAGGCCACGCGACGGCGTTCGCTTGCGCGCGCCGCGCCTCGGAAGGTGCGACGCGGTTCGATCCGCTCAGCCCAGGAAGTGGCGGGCGTAGCGCGCGTTGATGTCCGACAGGCGGAACAGCGTCAGGAAATCCGCACAGTTGAAGTCGGGATCCCAGGCCGGTGCGCCGCAAATCTTTGCACCGAGACGCAGGTAACCCTTGATCAGCGGCGGCGGCGCGACGACGGTGCCCGTCTGCAGTTCGTCGACCGGCAGCGCCGTGTGCGGGAACGCGCGATACTCGGGCGCCGTCAGCGAGCCTGCCGACAGCGACTGGTACAGGTTCGCCGCGTAGTGACCGCCATCGGCCATCGACACGCTCGCGCAGCCGAGCATCGTCTCGTAGCCGTTCTGCATCATGTACGCGCCGAGGCCGCCCCACAGCGCCATGATGACGGCGCCGCTGCGGTAGTCGCTGTGCACGCACGAGCGGCCGACCTCGACCATCTTGCCGCGCAGGTGCGTGAGCCGCGACAGGTCGAATTCGCCTTCGGCGTACAGGCGGCCGACACGCGCCGCCTGGTGCGGCGGCAGCACGCGATACGTGCCGACGACTTTCAACGTGTCGAGATCGCGGACCAGGAGGTGATCGCAATACGCGTCGAACGGATCGACGTCGAGCCCGGAAGGGCCGCTGACCTGCGCGCCCATCTCTTCGGCGAACACGCTGTAGCGCAGGCGCTGGGCTTCGCGCAATTCGTCTTCCGTACGCGCCCATGCGGCGCGCAGGCGATACTCCGATGTGACGGTTTCACTGGCGCGCGGCAGGTGGCGCCGCGACGTGTCGAGGGGCAGCGAGGCAAAAGGGAGCGTAGGCGTCGGCAGTTCTCGCATTAGGCTTTCCTGGTCGTAAGGAATAGGACGACATGCCCGCCAATGTAGTAATCGGCCGTGACCGTTATGTGGCACGACCGTGTCCTTTCAATGACGTGTCGCCGAATTGACTTTAGCAGAAAGCTCGCAAAACCGTATGATCAATCCCTTCAAACCCATTCGGGCGGGCCTCACGCCAGTTCGGGCGTCAGGACGGCCCGCAGCACGGCCTGCCGGCTGCCGTCGCGCGTGCGGCTCGCCAGCCACACGATTCCGCCCTTCTTGACGCTCCAGCTGTCGTCGCCGCCGGCGATCAATTGCGCGGCGACGCTGCCGAGCGTCGGCTGGTGGCCGACGATCACGACCGTCGGGGCGATGCCTTCCGGCCAGCCGGCCGCTGCCAGCACGTCGTCGACGCTGCCGCCCGGGGCGAGCGCGTCGACGGTGCGGTACTGGTCGGTCAGTGCCTCGACGGTCTGTACGGTGCGCGCCGCCGGGCTCGCCAGGATCACGGTATTCGTCTCGAGCCGGCCGCGCAGCCATTTGGCCATCGCCTGCGCGTCCTTGCGGCCGCGCACGGTCAACTGGCGCGCGAGATCGCTCGTCGCGTAGTCTTCGGCCTCGGCGTGGCGCCACAGGATCAGGTTCATCATGATGTTCTCCTTGCTTCGGCGAGCGAACGCGCGCGCATGCGCGCGGGGCGGTCGATCTCACGAGAATTGTCGCAAATCGCGGCCGATTCGCGGCCGGGGCATTTACCCGCATATCGTGATTGACCGAATCGGTCATTCGACGTTATTATCTTTGGCTCGTCGGAGCGTAGCGCAGCCTGGTAGCGCATCTGATTTGGGATCAGAGGGTCGAAGGTTCGAATCCTTTCGCTCCGACCAAAGGAATCAAGGGGTTAGCTGATGCTAACCCCTTTTTCTTTGGCGCAATATCAAGCCGTTGCTACTATTTTGCTACCATCTGGGGCGACTTCCATAAGGAACCGCGCCCGATGGCAGCCCGTCTTATCCCCGTCCAGCACCGTCTTTTCATCTCCCGCGCTGACTGGCGCGACGCCGCACAATATCTTCCAGCGTCCCTCCGCGCCCTCTCCATCTGGTCTTGGGAACTCCTTCGACGCAATAACGAGTACGCACAAGATTACGTCCGGCATTGACCTGCCGCGATGCGGCTTGTGGATCGGCGCTCCGTTCTCCTTTGCCTCGTCCGGTTGCTCATTACTCACCGCTGGCGACGCTTCCGAGGATGCGGAAGCTGGCGCATTTGCGACGGGGGCACTCGCGGCCGTTGGCGTGTCTGTCTGTGACGATTCGCGAGCTTTGCTTCGACCGCATCGAACATGCGGTCGAGTACACCGGGCATAGCATCCAGTGCCTCGCCATACTTGCCGCCCCTCGATATGGGTACAAAACGTGGGACATGGCTTGATCCCGGTTTAGGGTCGAGCTGCCGGTACTATGTTCGCAACCGGAATCGATACGTCGCCTTTCGGCCGTCATAGACCATTGACAGGCACGCTCGCACTACATCGCCGCGGGGCATCATACGTCAACCGACATGACCTGTTGTGAAGCAACGAGTTTCGGTGGCGGGGCGCACTTGCAAATACACAGGTCATCGCTCAGCGCGACGCGCCGTCCGTCCGGCCCTGTCATTGGAAGTCGCGGACCGGCGCATTGAATCTTGCCGACTGAATTGCAAGCAGGGCAAATTACGTCGTCGTCTTCATGCGCAATATGCCTGCCGTCCAATTCAACCGGTGTCGCCTTCACGCGAACGGTTCCCGCTACGGTCGTATGATCGCCATCGAGAATCAGGTATCGGGTCATTTGCCTGCCTCAGTCACATTCCCAAACGGACGAATACAGGTGTGCGATCTTCGCCATGCAATCAGCCATGCGGAGCCAAGCCTCCGATTACAAAGACCAATCTCGCCATCCCAACGTCCACGCCCCCCCACTAGAAGAGGACCAATTTCACCCGTGTACTCGCGGTCGTATTTCCAAGCTGCGACGAATAGCAACGGCACTGGTACAGCGATTATCCCGATCATCTTGGGCCAATCGGCATACGGAGCGAATGCCTGAAGCGCGCAGCTCACAAGAGCCCAGCACGGCAGCCCAAGGACGAACAGCAACCAGCCGAACCCTATCAACGTCACGGGGTGTGCACGTCTCTTCGCTTCATTCGATTGGTTCACGTCGAGCGATCTTCCTTATCGAGTACAAAAGAGGCCATCCGCGTGTAGTCTTCCAACGAGGAACCGGGTCAAGACTGTTCAAGATATGCAATCAGTTCCCACGCAACAGGCGCCATGCGCTGCCGTGTACCCAGCATGCTGTCGAGGACCGCTAGCCGTCGAGGCTCGTGCACGACGACGGATGGCAATGCGTCACCTTTAAGAAATCTGCGTTTCGCATCACCTACCTGACTGGCATCCAGTTTCGCGCACCATACACCGTCTTCAGGGCATTGCTGACCTGTGTGGGCGACGGTGCCTAATGGCAGACGTGCCGGAACGGTCCGCTGCTGATCTTGTTGCGAAGTCGTCTCGGTTTTCCCTTCCAGCGGTAAGCCGGTTTTCGGATCAAGATTTTGGGCCTTCGCCATCTCATTGATCATCTCTTCCGAAGGCTTTGGTGGCGGGACAGCGGCGTCCTGTTCCTTCTGCCATTGGAATGTGCCATCCCACGACGGAAGCTTCGCGGGAGGAAGGGGCACGATCTTATCGATGTCTGGAACCTTAGGATTGCGGCCTTCGTTACCGTCGATAAACTTGCCGATCAACGCGTAGCGGCGTGATCGCTCCGCATCACTTGGGAGCGACAGATATGAAAGTCGATCAGACGGAGCGGGTCCCTTGAACCCGTTTTCGAGCGCCAAAGCCGCTTGGGTGTTGCCTGCTGCTACCCCTTTTTGAAAAGCATCGACCGCTTCGCTATACGATGCGTTGTTCTTCAAATTAATTCCCAATGCATTGGCCGCCTCACCGTACCCTTGGTCAGTCGCACACCGACGCATCTGACGAGCAATATCCGGGGCCCTGTCATGAGGGGCCAGCAGCTCGGCAACATACGTCTGCGCTTCCGGGTTGCCGAGATCGGCGGCCTTTCGGAAATAACGCAGTGCCAGCTCGGCATCTTGTCCCAATCCATATCCTGTTTCGAGATAGTGTCCGATGTCGTAATAGCCCGATGGAACGCCTTGTTGGATCAGTCGCACGGCAAGCGCCACCGTTTCCTTCGGTGCGTCGGGTGAATCGGCCAACCCGTCAGAAATCAGCGATTGAAGATTCTGGTTAGCCTTGTAGTGACCGTATGCCGCCGCAATCCGGTAATAGCGCGCAACCTCGTTAAAGTCCTTTGGACCATCCCGCTTTTCCAAAAAGCGTGCGTAGCGGAACAGATTGTCTGCCTGCGGATCCAGCGACGGCAAATGATCGGCCTGGTGCGTGCAGGTAAAGGCGAGATTCGCACGCACGGCGCTCATGTCGGGCAATGAGGTCACTGACACTTCCTTCTTAGTGCAAGCGCTCGCTACCAGAGCAAGCGCAATGATGGTGGCGTATCGGTTCATGAATCAGTCGGAACGGGTAATCTTGTTCGAAGTACGCATAAAGCCGATTAGCGAGGCAGCAGGGGACTGGTTACCAGCCCTCTGAAAATCGGCGTTGTTGTTGATCAGAAGCTCCCAGTTCTTAAACGCCTCTTGAGGATCATCCTGTGCCCCCTTCCCACCAGTGTGCAGATTCCACAACTGTTGCCGCAACCGCTTCGTCACATCGCCGTGTTCGTGGCAGATGTTCAGTTCGCTGTCCGCTTCCATGCTACGCGTGTTGATGTTTGCCGAACCGATGGTTGTGAACGTATCGTCAACCGTCATCAGCTTGGCATGTACGTACACCGGCTCCCATTTTCCCGGCGGCGAATCCGGCGCAACCAGCGTACAGACATGCACTTTGAGCCCCGGATATTCACGATTCATCACCGGGTGCGCCGGCCCCTTCATTTGCGATTCGATCCCGGCGCGCTGCGCCTTCAGTTGATCGACCTTCTGCTTAGCCTGCGCGAGGGCCTGCGTGGTCGCTGGCGTATTCGCCATGCCCTGCATCTGAAGCGCGCCCATATATTCCTGCCCCGCATCCTGCTGTTTGCTCACCACGTCGGCAAATTGCTTTCTCAGGTCGGATTGGCGATCGCTTTCCTGCAGGATCGCTCCCACGCCAGGCATCGATTTCGCCTGTCCCAACGCATCAAGCATTCGATACGTGTTGAGCGTTCCCGTACTCACCGCTGCGTCGGTGGAGTTCGTGATGACAAACAGATACACCATGCCGTGCTTGCCGGAATCTCGCCCCCACTTCAGTTGCTGCGCCGCCGCTGCCTTGATCTTCTCCGCGAGCGGCACCCAGCGGAAGTACTGGTTTTCGATGAAGACGTGCTGCGTCACGTTATTGACAGCTTGAAGATACAGCTTCTCAATGTCGCGCTTACCCTTCTGCGATTGCGTGCGCAGTATCTGCGACATGACTGGCGTGTCGCCACCGGGGTCGACTCTGACCTTCAGCCGCGTGTGCAGCCCCTTGCGTTTCTCCGCCAGCCCCTGACCAGTCGCATCGTCCCATGCCTGACAGAAATTGTCGTTCAAGTAGCGCAACGTTGGCCCCGTGACCCACGCCGAAATATCCTGCCACGGCGAAAGCCCATTTCGGCCCGTCGTCGGCGTCTTGCGCACATAGCTATGGTCGTTCGTGTCCCAGTACTGGTCGAGCATGTTATGCCCCATGACGAAGCCACGCGCGTTCTCCGGGTCTTCGTAATCGACGAGTACCATCTTCTGATGATGCGTCGGCTCGGCCAACCCCATTGATGCACTGTTCTGCGCGCGCGTCATCACATCGCGGTCCCGATCCTTGCCATGCCAGAACGTATGCCACGCGATTTCGGCGCGATTGACTGCGCTGAAACCGCGTGTCGCAAAGTCGATGTTTTTGAATGCTTCCTTTTGGTACAACGCGCCCTTGGCCGCAATATACACATCGCGCGGCCCTGCCGGTAAGTTAAGCGTAACGTTGTGCAGGTTCGCGCGCCGGTACCATTCCTCATCAATCTTGCGCTGCTGATCGGTTTGGTAGTCACGCGACATCATCGAGAACTTTTCATAGGCAGAATCCGGCAACCGTCGCTTAACATCCGTAGCAATGTCGTTGCCGGGCATGTTGTTCTCGCTGAGCTCCGACACGAACGCGGGATCACGCCAGACCAACAATCGCACCTTGACGCCAGCTTCACCCTTCTGGCGCAGCAGTTCCCCAATGCCGACCCCTTGGCCGTCACGCTTGAACATCATTGAGGGCTGGAAACCCCAGCAGATGATATCGATGGAGTGTCGCGCCTTGGCGATCTGCTCGTATACGTGACCAAATGCTTCCTCCCCATTCACGAGGGGGCGAAAGGTCGCGGCGGCGGGGCTGTATTCGGTCTTTTGCACGAACCAGCGGAAGGTGACGGTTCCGCTGTTCGTGTGGTTCAGCGCGATGGGCGTCGTTGCGACAAAGACATCCGAAGCGGGTGAAGTGTTTGCCATGAACTATGCTTCCGAAGAGGGATTGAGCAGATCGGCATACACCTTCCGGTGCGCTGCACGGTCTGCTGCTGAGGCATCGCCGTCCGGTTGCCCCTGGTGGAACTGGATGCCCCGGTTCGCGAGTGCCCCGTTCTCCGCGTCGCGGTATTCGCCAGGCACGGGGATATCGTGCCGATCACCGTTTGCCAGTTCAAGCGTGTATTTTTGCGTCGCAACGTGATGGTCGATAGGCAACTGTCCTGACTGATCGAACACACCTTGCTTGACCAATGCTCCATCGGCGTACAGCTTATAAGGCATGCCGGCCGGGACGGTGCCAGTTGAGGAGGGCGACGCGAACGTGTTCAGTGACAGCTTCTGGGTCGGCGAATCCTTGAACGCCGGGTTCGTTATATCGACCCGTGCGGGGCCAGCGAACGAATAGCTTGCGGCCTTGAAGTCGATCTTGCCCGGTGAGTGGATATTGATGCTGCCGTCCTGACTGATCTGGATGATCGCGCCGCCGCACAGAATCCGGATTTCCTTACCGGAGGCGACTTCGATAACATCCGTTACGGACCTGATGTGCAATGCAAGTTGGGCTGCCAAATCGATGACGCCGGCATGCGCCTGAATATCGATATCGCCCTTACCGGCGATTGCCTTCATCCCGCCGTTCTGCGCAAAGATGCTGATCAAGTTGAGCGCCGCGACGATCAACGACTGTCCCGACGCGACGGTCGTGGTCTGACCGCTGACGAGGTTGATGAGCTGGTCCGCCGCGAGATGCACCGACTGCTGCGTCGACGCGGCAATTCCGGCCGGGCTGTCCAGCAGCATCACGGGTTCCTTGAAGGCGTTCGCGGTGCCCGTGCCGCCACCTGCCGTGCGACCGCCCTTGGCCTCCGGTGTCTGCGGCAATTCGAGTGCATCCGTGAAATGCTTCAACGCATCTTGACCGGTCTTGAGGTCCGCCGCCTGATGCCCCTTGCTGGCTTCCGACAACGAATCGACCAAATTCCCCGCACGGGCCAGTTGCTGGCGTGCTTCCCGCACGTCCAGTTGTTCGGCGTCCGGGGACTTGTGCTGCGTGCTGATCGCCATCCCCTGATTAGCGCGCATGGCACCGAATGCGTCGGTATGAAGCTTGTAGCCAATCCCGCGATACCCGCCTCGCGTGTTGCCCGTCTGATCGATCAAGTACCCTTGATGAAATAGATGGTAGGTTCCCCCGGTATAGCTCGTCAGGCGCTGCCCGCCCTGATGCGTGGAATCGTCGTGGATCAGGGCGTTGTAGGCACCGGTATTGCCGAAGCCGCGCGACTGTTGACCCGATTTCAGTACGTCCGAATGCCACGGCTGCTGAGTCGTCCCCCCAGGCAATCTACCCATCACGAAGGGGCGATCACAATCCCCTTGCCAGTAACCGACCGCGACCCATTCGCCCTTGCGCGGCACGTGAACTGCACCATAGCCGTCACCCGTATCGCCCTGCATGACCCGCAACCACGGCGATGTGTTGTAGTCGTCCGGCTTGCTCTGCCGGTCCCATGCGAACCGGCCACGTATCTCGTTGTTCTTGTTCGTCCACGCTTCTTCGCCGTCCGGTGCGCCGACCAGCAGGTGTTCAACCTGCATTGCCGGCTTCTTATGCTCGAGCGGACTGCGGTACACAACATCCGTGCGCTGGGCTTCCAGCTTCATCAAGAAGAAGCCCACCGAACCATCGTTGGCACGAGGCCGGGATACCGACGCCTGCTCGTATTCCGTCTGAACGCGGTCGAACTCCGATTGCAGGCTGAACGGAAACGCTTCCGACTGCCGGGCGAACGGCACGTTGTTCAGGATGAACCAGTGCATATCGACCGCCAGAAACTCTCGGTTCTTCGAATCGGGGCTGTCGTGACGAGGATGGTCATTCAGAACGAACCGCGAACCTGCATCAAGCCAGCGCACCCCACCGACGCCGATAAAACGACGGGCCATCGCATCCCATGCCTGCGTCCGAATCTGTGCACGGCGAACACCGCTGTCGGAGTCGGGGTAGCCCAACGTCGTCGGTTCGTACACTGTCGCCGGGACGCCCGGAACACTGAGAATTTCTTTGTCGCGGTAATGCTGGACCGTGTATGTCGTCGTTTCCATCAAGCTCCCGGCCGCGAAGCTCGAACCCGGTCGATCCTGATCAAAAGAGGTAGACCTGAACTCCATAGGCTGAGCAGTCTGTTGCATCACCCACTGCGTCAAGCCATTGAGTTCATCGCCTGTATTGGTTCGGGAATACGCGACGTCATGAGCCTCCGGTAGCGCCGAGATGCTGTCCACGATGACAAGCGTTGTCTTTGGCGGTTCGCTATCCTTAACCGGCGCATGCTCCCAATAGAAGTACCAGCCTTCATCTTCCAAAAGCCGATGGACCAAGTTCAGGTCCGATTCGCTTTGCCGCGTATACGTGCGGGTAGTTGGCTGACTACCGAGATTGAATCGATAGCGCCCGCGCAGTTGAGGGTATTTGTCGAAGACAGTGCTAATGCTCTGGACTGCGTCGGAATCGAGCCAGTAATAATCGTCGCGACCTTCACCTAAGAAAAACAGGGCGGACGCGAATTCGATCTGGTAAAGCGAAAGCGCGCCATCGGCTCCCAATCGCCTGATCTGATAGACAAAGCCGTGAATCGGCCGATACTCCGCGTCGGAATTGGGAACTGCGGGTTGCTGGATGAACAACGACACCTGCTGATGCATGAGTGCAAGCAATTCGATGTCGTCACGCGTGGAAACTGCATCCACGCTCCAGCGGTAGTCACGACCGATCTTCGCCCCCCCCTTCGCGCGAACGGGCGTAAGCGCGTTATCGCCCAACGGGGTGCGCAGCGTCAGCAAACGGCCGTGCTGCATGAGGCCTCGGTTAATCGCGTCGAAGACGTCGCTGTATCTCAAACTCCCCGAATCTATCGGTCCGAGTGCCATCGGTTCTTGTCCTTGTCTCTCAGGTTCGACCGTCGCAAGGATGCAAGGCAAGGACGGTCTGCGGTCGCGAATATTGCCGCTCGCGCGATTTTATCCGGAATAAGGCAGTTTCGTGACGCGGACAGAACTTGTGGGGCGATTGTTTGACAATTATTTGCGGAGATATCCGCAAATAATTCACAAAATAACAAGAGATCGCACCATTTCTTTCGTTTTGCTTTCGCTCGAGCCTTGAGGTTCACTAACCTACTACGTGGGGGTACGCAGGCGCGTTGTTTGCCATGTCTCGTTCGCTGGGATGCTCCCTGTTTCGGGACTCGCCCCGGTACGGCCCGGCCCCGGCTCAACCACCCCATCGACCCACCCGCCCATACACCGCCAAGCCCGCGCACGGAACTTGCTGGAACACGCGATAATACGTGTCAACAACCCGCAACCGCGCATGAAAAACAACGTTCTCAAGCCAGCCCTCTGCGCGTCGCTGCTCGTGCTCGCCACCGCCGGCTCCGCATCGGCGAAAGCGCTCGACGACGCGCTCGACTGCCATTCGACCGGCCACAAGTTCGTCGCGCCGCTGCTGGCCGCCGGCGACATCCAGTCGGAGCCGATGCACGTCGAATCGAACTCGGTCAATGCGTTCCGCACGAGCCGCCCGCTGACGGCCTACGGCTTCGGCGTCTATGTCGTGCTCGGCTACCAGGCGAATGACCCGATCTTCCGTCCGGGCGACGGCACGCCGATCGGCGACTGGGCTTACGGGGTCGTCGTGCGCGGCACGAAGAGTTCGGTCGAGGAAGCCGTGCGCAAGGCCGGCAGCGACGCGACCGTCAAGCAGGCGTTCCCGTTCCTGACCGCGATCGTCTGCTCGTCGGACTGAGCGGACCGCCGGCACGCCGGTACGGTCGCGCCTGAGGGGGCGCGCCGCCGGCATCGCTCCACCCGGAGCCCGAGCGCCTTCCGGCCCGCTATCGCCCCGTCACGCGCCGGTATACACCACGCGATACGGAATACCGACCTTCTCCCACTCCGCCGCCTCCTGGCTGAGGCTGTAGTCGGTCAACGGGTTCTGCTCGACCCAGGCGTTCGGCAGACGCACCTCATACCCGCCCTTTTTCATCTGCGAAACGGAAATGTCGGGCAGCCCCGCGTCGGTCCGGCGCCGGCACAGCAGTGCCGCGAGCCGCAGGCAGAACAGCAGCGGCCACTCGACCTCGCGCGCCTGCGACAATTTCCCGAGCTTGCCCGCATGACCGAGCACGAGCGCCGCGAGCCGCGCCTGGTCGGTGCGCGAAAAACCGGGCATGTCCGCGTTGCTCGCGATATAGGCCGAATGCTTGTGATATGCGCTGTGAGAAATCGACAGGCCGATCTCGTGCAGCGCGGCCGCCCAGCCGAGGAACATCCGCCCTTCCTCGCGCGCTTCCTCGTCGTCTTCCTCGAGCTCGTCGTAGAAGCGCCCGGCGAGCGCGCCGATCCGCTCGGCCTGCGCACGATCGACGCCGTAGCGGCGCATGAAACCCTCGACGGTCACCGCACGCATGTCCTCGTGCTGCGTCCGGCCGAGCAGGTCGTACAGCACGCCGAGGCGCAGCGCGCCGTCGGTCGTATCGACGTAGTCGACGCCCAGCTCCTCGAACACCGCCAGCATGATCGCCAGGCCCCCCGCGAGCACCGGCACGCGGTCGGGCTTCAGCGCGATCAGCTTCAGCCGGTTGACGTTCTCCGACTTGATCAGCGCACGCTTGAGCCGCTCGAGGCCGCCGCGCGAAATGCCGTGCGTGATGCCCGGATCGTTGAAGCCGTTGGCCTCGACGAGTTCCGCGAGCGCGCGTGCGGTACCGGACGACCCGATCGCCTGATCCCAGCCGGCCTTCTTGTATTCGCTCGAAATGATCTGGATCTCGCGCTTGGCCGCGAGTTCGGCCTGCCGCATCGTGTATTCGTCGACGTTGCCGGCCGGAAAGAAGGTGCGGCTATGGCTTACACAACCGATGTAGAGGCTCTCCATCACGATCGGCGTGTAGTGCGAACCGATGATGAATTCGGTCGAGCCGCCGCCGATGTCGACGACGAGCCGCTTGCCGGCGCTCGCCGGCACCGAGTGCGCGGCGCCCGCATAGATGAGGCGCGCCTCTTCGCGGCCCGCGATCACTTCGATCGGGAACCCGAGCGCCGCCTCGGCCTCGCCGAGGAATTCGGCGGCGTTCTTCGCGACGCGCAGCGTGTTGGTCGCCACCGCGCGCACATGATCGGGATGAAAATCGCGCAGGCGCTCGCCGAATCGCTTGAGCGCCTCCCAGCCACGTTCCTGCGACGCGCGATCGAGCATCTTGTCGCTCGACAGGCCGGCGGCCAGCCGAACCGGCTCGCGCAGCGCGTCGACGGGGTAGATCTGGCTGCCCGCCGGCGTTTCCTCGACGCGCCCGACGATCAGCCGGAAGCTGTTCGAGCCGAGATCCACGGCAGCCAGCAAGTGGGGAGTTGTAACCATCAGAAGGGGGCTCCGTGCGCGTTCTTCCGCGGCCGCCGTTCCGGCAACCGCGGGCGATCAATCAAAGGCGACATTTTAAGCGTGGAACGCTTGCCGTTGCCACGCTTCACGGGCATGCACACTGCTCGATTCCATATAGCCGAAACATTTATGCGACGAAACGGTTACGGCGTAGAATTTCCCGATATAAAAACCATTGCTGTCATCAGCACGTCATCGTACCGTGAGAGTTTCCGAGCGTCCTTTCGATTCATCGCCTGAATTCCCCCCTACTCTGCCGATGTCCGTCCGTTACCCGCTTCTCAATCGTGAACTCGGCATCCTCGGTTTCAACGAGCGCGTGCTGGCCCAGGCGGCCGACCCGCAAGTGCCGTTGCTCGAGCGCCTGCGCTTCATCTGCATCACCAGCAGCAACCTCGACGAATTCTTCGAAGTCCGGATGGCCGGCCTGCAGGAACAAATCCGCGACAACCCCGGCGCGCTGACGCCCGACGGCATGTCGTTACAGCACGCTTACGACCTCGTCGTCGAACGCGCGCAGCGGCTCGTTCATCGACAGTACACGATGCTGCACGAAACCGTGCTGCCGGCGCTCGAACAGGAAGGCATCTACTTCCACGCGAGCGACTCGTGGAACGACGAGCAGCTCGAATGGGCGCGCCGCTATTTCCTCGACGAGCTGCTGCCCGTGCTGACGCCGATCGGCCTCGATCCCGCCCACCCGTTCCCGCGCGTACTGAACAAGAGCCTGAACTTCGTCGTCGAGCTCGAAGGCCGCGACGCGTTCGGTCGCCAGGCCGTGATGGGCATCGTGCAGGCGCCGCGCGCGCTGCCGCGCGTGGTGCGCATGCCGCATGCGCTGTCGGGTTTCGAGCACGGCTTCGTGCTGTTGAGCTCGTTCATGCAGCGCTTCGTCGGCGAACTCTTCCCGCAACTCGTCGTGAAGAGCTGCAACCAGTTCCGCATCACGCGCAACAGCGAGCTGTTCGTCGACGAAGACGAAATCACGAACCTGCGTGTCGCGCTGCAGGGCGAACTGCCCGCGCGCCACCTCGGCAACGCGGTACGCCTCGAAGTGTCGGCCGACACGCCGCTGCACATCGTGCGACGCCTGCTCGAGGAAAGCGAGCTCGGCGACAAGGACTGCTATCGCGTGGCCGGGTCCGTGAACCTCGTGCGCCTGATGCAGATTCCCGATCTCGTCGACCGCCCCGACCTGAAGTTCACGCCGTTTACCGCATCGACGCCTGCCGCCATCACCAACGCGCCGACGATGTTCGACGCGATCGACGCCGGCGACATCCTGCTGCACCACCCGTACGAAAGCTTCCAGCCGGTGCTCGAACTGCTGCAGCAGGCCGCGAGAGACCCGAGCGTCGTCGCGATCAAGCAGACGATCTACCGCACCGGCACCGACTCGCCGCTGATGGACGCACTGATGGAAGCCGCGCGCAACGGCAAGGAAGTGACCGTCGTCGTCGAGCTGCTCGCACGCTTCGACGAGGAAACCAACATCAACTGGGCGTCGCAGCTCGAAGCCGTCGGCGCGCATGTGGTGTACGGCGTGGTCGGCCACAAGTGCCACGCGAAGATGATGCTGATCGTGCGACGTGTCGTGCAGGCCGGCAAGGCGTCGCTGCGCCGCTACGTGCACCTCGGCACCGGCAACTACCATCCGCGCACCGCGCGCCTCTACACCGACTTCGGGTTGATGACGGCCGATCAGAAGATCTGCGAGGACGTTCATCACGTATTCCAGCAACTGACCGGAATCGGCGGCGAACTGACGCTGCACGAGCTGTGGCAGTCGCCGTTCACGCTGCATCCGCGCATCATCGATTCGATCCGCGCGGAGATCGTCAATGCGCAGGCCGGCAAGCGCGCGCGCATCGTCGCGAAAATGAACGCGCTGCTGGAGCCGTCGGTGATCGCCGCGCTGTACGAAGCGTCGCAGGCCGGCGTCAAGGTCGACCTGATCGTGCGCGGCGTCTGCGCGCTGAAGCCCGGTGTGCCGGGGCTGTCGGAAAACATCACGGTGCGCTCGATCGTCGGCCGCTTCCTCGAACACCACCGCATCTACTATTTCCACGCGGGCGGCGCCGAGGACGTCTATCTGTCGAGCGCCGACTGGATGGACCGCAACCTGTTCCGCCGTGTCGAAGTCGCGTTCCCGATCCGCGAGCGCAAGCTCAAGCGGCGCGTGATCGCCGAAGGACTGTCGGTGTGCCTCGGCGACAATCAGTCGGCCTGGCAGATGCACAGCGACGGCCACTATCGCCGCCGCCGCACCGGCAAGACGATCCGCAACGCACAGCTCGGGCTACTCGCGAAGTTCTGCTCGTGAGCCGCCGGCGCGATGCGGGTCGAGCGCCGCTTCGCCCCCAAAAAAAGCAGCCCGCGGGCTTAATGCCGTTCAGTTAAGCGACTGAACGGCATTTTTGTTTGCGCCAACTTGTTGTAAACGGGGCGTGGCGATGTTAA